>CBHXZU010000145.1:0-10362 GCA_966125105.1 uncultured Prosthecobacter sp. | reverse complement strand
GAACAACAACTCCAGGCCCTGCTCCGCCTCAAGCGCCATGAGCAGCCGCCGCCGGGGTACTTCGACGACCTGTTGCAATCGGTGCAGCGTCGTCAGCGGGAGGAAATGCTGCGCCGCCCGGCGTGGAAGCTGATGGCCGAGCGCGTGGGCACCTTCTTCGCCTCGCTGCGGAAGGATTGGGCGTATTCCACGGCGATGGCAACCGTGTTGGTAATCGGCGTCGCGGCGATCCAGTTGGGCATGCCCCGGAAGCAAGATGCCGTGGCGGTCAACCAGGATCCCTTGCCCACCGAGACCGTGGCAAAGGTGGACACCACGGTTCCGGACAGAGTTTCGAACAATGACGGCTTCGGCAACCAAGCTCCTTTGCTCCAACTCACGCCGGTGGGCGTGAGACAAGGCAGTCCCAATCTGCGCGAAGTGAAGATTCTTCGCCAAGGCCCGCCGCGGTTCATTATCGATGCGGCGCCGCCGAGCCATGAGCAGCAGCAGATTCGCTTCTAATCGCGCGGCCTTTTTTGCATGCGCGGCAGCAATCGTCCTCGCGCCAGTTATTACTTCGGCGCAGGAGCCCGCGGCGCCGCCCCAGGATCCGCCTACCGCTCAGACAGAGCCAGCGGCCACGGCACCAAACTTTGCGGATCAGTTGACCCGCGAAATCCGCGGCGTCATGGAAAAAGCTCAACCGGCCGTCTGTCGGATCGAGGCGGCTGACGAGCACAGCACTCTGCGCGGCACGGGGTTCCTGGTGGACGCGGATGGCACGATCCTCACCAGCTATAGCGTCGGGGGACAGAGCGAAAACATCGTGGTCACCATCGGGGAGGAAAAGTATCCCGCCACCCGCAAGTCGGCCAATGAACGCTGCGGACTCGCGATCCTGCAAATTGACACGTCGGCGCCGCTTCCTTTCCTGCAGTGCGGCAAGAGCCTGGATCTTGCCGTCGGCTCCCCGGTCGTTTCGCTCGGCTTTCCACTCGATCTCCCGCTTTCACCAAGCCTCGGTCTCATCGCGGGCAAAGACCTCAAATTCCAAAACCGCTACTTCTCCGCCCGGCATCTGCGCGTGAATGTCGTGGTGCAACGAGGACAGGGTGGCTCGCCCATTCTGGATCTGCAGGGCAATCTAGTCGGCGTGGTGATCAGCACGGTGGAGAATGGCAGCGGCGCATTTGCCCTTCCGGTCGAAGCCGTGAAGAAAGTCCTGCACGACGTGGAGGAGCATGGCCACGTTCGGCAAGGTTACCTCGGCGCCGATGTGCGCCGCACCGATGCCCGGGAGTTCGGCAGCAGCGCGCGGGTGCGCAATGTCCGCTTCGAAGGCCCTGGCCATCGTGGCGGCCTGCGCCCCGGAGATGTCCTGCTGCAGATCGGCGACCGCAAGATCACCGACCCTGAAGACGTCCTCGACGCGTCCTTTTACATCACGGCGGATGAGCCGCTGAAAGTGCAAGTCGCCCGCGCCAGCAAGAAGGTGGATTTAATCGTCACGCCATCCGATCCGCCAAGCAGCGCGCAGACCAGTTCCGCCGAGCAGGAAGCCGCGACGATTATCGGATCCAATGGACCGATGGGCCTCGGCACGGGACGCTAATCGCGCGACTGCCGTCGCAGCTTGTTCTCGAGCAGGAACAAAAGCGCCATAGAAACAGCTGCCGCAGAACGACCCGTAATCGGGCTTCGATAAACCGGTCATCCGAACGAGGAACGAGGAAGGACCCCGAGCCACCTGCGAAAGATATGTCGCCGGGAGCCCCGTCTAGGGACGGTGCCCGCCCTAAAAATCAAACTGATCGATATTCTCCTTCGTGAAGATGAACGGCTTCCCGAGCACGATATCGGTCCCTTCCACCTTCATCTCGCCGAGTTTCCCGGCTTGGAACGTTTTGTCACCCGGCTTCAGCGTCCCTTTCGCTGCGGCTGCCGCAGCTTGAATCGTGAGGTAGCCGAGGTCCTCCACCTTCCAAAGGATCACCGCCTGCGTGACTCCGTCCTTCACGTAAGCGCGATTCTCACTCGGCAACCCGAGCCCGAGCACTTTCACCGCGCCCGTCTTCCCCTGCTGCTTCACCGCCTCCGCCGCGCCGGGAACCGCTGGTGAGCAGATCGCCATCACGCACTTCAGGTTCGGATACGCGCCGAGCAGGCTCGTCGTTTCCTGCTGCGCTTTGTCCTTCTGGTCGTCGCACGGCTTCGTATCGACAAGCTTCATTTTCGGATACTTCGCCGCGAGGCGCGCTTCGATGTGCTTGCGCCATTCATTCATATTCGCCGCCGTGAGCGTCGCGGTAATGATGGCAAACTCACCCTCTTCGCCGCAAAGCTGCGCCGCCGTGTCCATGAGCGTCTCACCGATGCCTTGCGCAGTCGCCTGGTTCACGAAGAACGAGCGCGCATCAGGATTCGAATCGCTGTCGTAAGTCACGACCTTGATCCCCTTCTCCTGCGCTTTCTTCAGCGCCGGCGAGATGCCTTCCTTGTTCTCGCAGGCCGCGGCGATCGCATCCACGCCAAGCGTGATCCAATTCTCGACGATCTCGTTCTGCTTCGCCGGATCCGTATTCGTCGGGCCATCGAAAAGCAGTTCGATGCCGAGTTCCTTCTCTGCCGTCCGGGCGCCCTTTTCGCAGGTCACAAAGTATTGGTTCCCCTTGCTCTTCGGCAGAAGTGCGATCGTCAGCTTGTTGCCCGGCTTTTCACCACCACCGCTCGACGCGGGCTTCTTTTCGCAACTGGTGAGCAACGTGAGACCGGCAAGCGCGAGCAGGGCTGGAAGGAATGCAGAGCGTTTCATGAGGTGCGCGCAGCTTGCGACCGCGCCCGGCGCGCCGACAAGGATTTCGTGATCGCCCCCGCCGTCAACGCGATGAGCAAAAGCCCGCCCGTGAGCAGGCTGCCGAGTTCGCCGCCGATGCCGGCCTTTAGGATCGCGGGAATGCGGCCAAGCCCGTTCGTGAGACTCGCAATTGTCGCAATGCCCAGGAGCGTCCCCGCAACGGTGCCAATTCCGCCGAAGATGCTCGTGCCGCCGAGCACCACGGCGGTGATCGCCGCCAGTTCATAGCCGGTGCCCGCGTCTGCCCGTGCTTGCTTGAGCCTCGCCGTGAACAACAGGGCCGCCAGCGCGGCTATGATTCCAGCCTGCACATACGTCCATGCAACCCGGCGCTGCACCGGCAGACCCGCGTATCTCGCGCCTTCCGGCGAAAAGCCGATCGTCCGCCACGATCGTCCCAGCACCGTCGCGTGCACAAAGAAACCCACGAGCGTTGTCATTCCGAACAACACCCACGCTTGCACGGGAACGCCGAACAACTGCCGATCGACAAGCTCGAGGAACTCCGGCGAGAAGTCGCGATAGGTGCGCGTCCCGCGAGTGATCGCTTCCGCCAGCCCGCGGAAAAGCGAGAATGTGCCGAGCGTCACGATCAAAGGCGGCAACCGGAGCGCCGTGACGAAAACTGCGTTGCATCCACCGGCCACGGCGCCCACGAGCAATGTCAGCAAGGCGCTTAGGCCCCAGCCAAGATGCCAATCGTGCGTGAAGACGCCAAACAGCACGGCGCACAGACCGAGGAGCGAGCCGACCGAGAGATCGATTCCGCCCGTCAGAATCACCGGCATCACTGCGAGCGCCAGCAACCCAATCTCCGCCGAATGCCGCGCGATATTGGCGAAGTTATCCGCCGTATCGAAGTTCCGCGCGATGCTGGAAAAGAGCACGATCTCTGCGATCAACACGACAACGAGAATCGTTTCATGTCGGAACAACACGGATTTCCAGCGCGAGCTCATGAGCGGCGCTGGTGTCGGTTGCGCAACCCATCGGCGAGCACCGCAAGGAGGATGACGGTGCCCTGGATCGCTTTTTCCCAATAAGCATCCACGCGGAGATACGTGAGCGCAGGATTGATCACCGCCAGCAAGACCACGCCGAGAAAAACACCCCACAAGTTCCCGCGCCCGCCGCTGACCGCCACACCCCCAACCACGACGGCGGCGATTGCTTTCAACTCGAGCCCCACGCCCGCCTTGGGATCCACCTGTGGCGATTGCGCCATGTTCAGCATCGCGCCCAGTCCGGCCAGGACTCCCGCGAGCACGAAGACCATGAAGGTCGTCCGCCGCGGATCAATTCCCGCCAGCCGGGCAGATTCCGCGTCGGTTCCCACCGCGAAAACGAATCGCCCCGCGTTGAGATTCTTCAGCACCCACGCGGCGATCGCGACCATCGCAACCGCGGCGATGATCACAGTGGCCTGTCCGGCTTGTTGCGAAAGGCCGAACCACTGAGTGCCCGCGGGAAGGTTCACAAACTGCCCGCGCTGATACATGCGCAATGCTTCTGCCCACGTCACCAGCGTCGCGAGGGTCACCACGATGCTCGGCAGGCCGAGAAGCGCCACGAGCACCCCATTGATCGCGCCCATCACTGCCCCGATCAGCATCACGGCCAGGCAAACCACCGGCAGCGGCAGACCCGATCCCGCCAACAATCCCGCGGCAACCGCACAGATTCCAAATTGCGACCCGACCGAGATATCGATCTGCCGCGCAATCATCACGAGCGTGACTCCGATTGCCACCGTAAGCGTAGGAGCGTGCGATGCGGCTAGCGAAAGCAGGCTCTGCGGCCGAAAAAAACCAGGAGCGACAATTGCGAGAACGACCAGCAGCAGCGCCAGAGCGCCGCCAACGCAAAGCTCGCGGAAGTAACGCTCGGCAAAGTTGGGTGGGCGCCTGGCCACGCTTCCCGTCGCTTGGGTCGTTTCGCTTGCGGGCAAACTCACGCAGCCTCCTTGCGTGTTTGCCCCAAGGCAGCGCTCATCACCGAGTGAGCGTCTGCGTCTTTCCCCTGGATCATTTCCACCAGTCGACCGCCCCGCATCACGCCAATCCGATCACTCATCCCGAGCACCTCCGGCAAATCGCTGGAGATCATCAGCACCGCGAGTCCCTTTTTCGCCAGGGCGCGGATGATCCGGTGAATCTCACTCTTCGCGCCGACGTCCACGCCTTGCGTCGGCTCATCTAGGATCAGCAGGCGCGGCTTGGTCGCCAGCCAGCGAGCAAGACTCACCTTTTGCTGATTCCCGCCGCTCAGCGAACCACCGGGCGCATCCGGACCTGAGGCTTTCACCCCGAGTTGCTCAACAAATTCCAATGCAACTTGTCGCTCACGAGCGCGGCGGAGAATTCCTCCCGGAAAAAGTTGCCCATGGCTCGCCATGGTGATGTTTTCCGCGATCGGCATTTCCAAAACGATGCCATGATGCCGGCGATCCTCGGGCACGTAGGCGATCCCGTGACGCGTCGCGTCTCGCGGATTTCGGATGTGCGCAGTGGTTCCGCAAATCTGAATCTCTCCTGCATCCGCGGGAGTGATGCCGAAAAGGATGCGCGCCAATTCGGTGCGGCCCGCACCTACCAGCCCCGCTAGTCCCACGACTTCACCCGCTCTCACCTTTAAATCGATTCCCGCGATGCCCGAAGCGCTGCACCCCAGGCCCCGAGCCTCGAGAACGACATCACCTGCAGCGCTCTCCGAAGGAGGAAAAATTTGCGCCACCTCGCGCCCGACCATGAGTTTGATCATTTGCGCTTCGCTGAGTTGATCGACCGAGTTTGTCCCAACGCTCTCGCCGTCGCGGAGCACCGTAACGCGATCTGCGAGCGCGAAGATTTCTTCGAGTCGATGGGAAATGTAGATCACGCCGACGCCCTTCGCCTTCAAGTCGCGCACCACGGCAAACAGCAGATGTTGCTCCGTCTGCGTGAGCGAAGCCGTCGGCTCATCCATCACCACAATGCGCGCTCCCGATCCAATCGCGCAGGCTATCTCCACGAGCTGCTGCTCCGGCATTGAAAGCGACCGCACTTCGGCATCCGGAGAAATGTGCGCGCCAATGCGATGCAATAACTCCACAGCGCGACTGCGGTGTTCGGCGTGCCGCGCGCGCCCGCAGGCCCGGGGTTGAGTCAACCGAAGCGCGATATTCTCCGCGACGGAGAGATCGGGAAAGAGGGCCGGCTGTTGATAGATGCAGGCGATTCCGAGCGCATGAGCTTTCGCCGGTGTGAGCCCCCCGGCCAATTTGCCTTCCACGAGCACCTCGCCGCTATCCGGTCGATGCGCGCCAGTGATCACCTTGATCAAGGTCGATTTCCCCGCGCCGTTCTCGCCGAGCAGCGCATGCACCTCGCCGGGTTGGACGGAGAACGAGACATTCTTCAGCGCCCGCACCGAGCCGAACGATTTCGAAATTCCAGCGAGTTCGAGCAAGGCACTCATGGCTCAGTCGGCGCCGGCAACGATCCCCGCTTACCAATAAGCGTGTCAGTGGAGAACCTATGCGCGATAACCATACGTGCGGTTCGGGTGGCCGTTCGTGTCTCAGAGCTCCCGGCCAACGCAAGCGGGAAACATTATCGTTTTACCGCCCACCGGAGTTTGGCGGGGCTACTCCGTGGGTTCGCGCGCTGCTCCTCCGGCGTGGCACGGATGACCTCGTCGCTGATGCTGGCAAACTCGCCCGACTGCAGGCCCGCTTTGAAGGCCTGCTTCACGCGCCGATCTTCGCCGGAGTGAAAGGTGAGGACAGCGACTCGACCACCGCTCTTCAAACACCCCGGCAAGTTGCGCAGCCATGTGTCCAACGCCCCAAACTCATCATTCACCGCGATGCGGATCGCCTGGAATGCGCGGCGCACGGTGGCTTCGATCTCCTCTGGCGTAATCCGGCGTGTGCCGCCAAACACGCTCGCTCGAATGACTTCCGCGAGCGCCTTCGTGGTTTGCGGTTTGGCGGCCGAGATTCGCTGAGCGATGATCTCCGCATTCGGCTCATCGCTGTTCTCATGCAGCCATTCGGCGATCTCTGCCGGCTTCGATTTGGCGATCAGCGCGCTCGCGGACAATCCCCGCTGCGGGTTCATCCGCATGTCGAGGGGAGCATCCACTTTGAAGGTGAATCCGCGCGCTGGATCATCGATCTGCATCGAAGAAAGCCCAAGGTCAGCGAGGATGATGTCTGCTCCATCCGGCGACTCCGCCGCAAGCGCGGCAGCGAGGCCCGCGTAGTTCATCCGCTTAACAATGAGGGTCTCCTCGGGAAATCCCTTCGCGCGCAGCCGCGCTTCGGTCTTCGGCAGTTCGATCGGATCCTGGTCGAGCGCCAGCAGGCATCCGCCGGGCTGCACGACCGCCAGCAATTCTCCCGCGTGACCGCCATAGCCCAGTGTGCAATCGACTGCGAACTCGCCTGGCTGCGGTCGAAGCGCGTCGAGAATCTCCTGCACCATGATCGGGCGATGAGAACCCGCGGGCGTTTTTCCGGTGGCGATAATCTTCGCCACGTCGGCCGCGTAGCGATCGGGCTGATGTTCCTTGTACTTGTCCTCGAAGCGACGCGGATTTTTGCCTGCGTAACGCGGACGCCGACGGTGAGGCTTGGATGCTGGCGTTTCCTCGCTCACTTTGTAGGTGGCAGTTCGATGGCTACCGCTTTCGCCTCCGCTTCGGCAATCGGCAGGCCTTTGTTCATGCCAGGACGTTGATGGCCTGCGGCGGTCAAGTAAGCATCAGTCAGGATGCGCTCGCGTTTTCTCACCACAGGCAGCAGCTCTTCTGCGCGAGGCGTTGAGGCATCGAATGTGGCGTCCAATCCAGTGATGACCGCCTGCGCCATCACGTGATCACCGGCTTCGTTTGGGTGCACCCCGTCTTTGGCGAAAGTGAACGCGGGGTCGTTTTTGCGCGCGTCTTTCAACGCGGCGTTCATCGCCGAGTGGACGTCGATCACGCGCCAGCCCTGCTTTTCCTTTTGCTCCATGAGCCAGGCAGCGTAACGGCCGAGCACGTCGTCGTAGCCCTCGAACTGGTCGCCGTCCTTTACGGTGTCCGCCGATTTGAGGCGTGCCTTGATCGGAACCGGATCAAATGCCGCGGGTGTGAGGTGAATGATCTCGGCTCCTGCGGCCTTCACCTTTGCACGCAGCTTCTCGATTCCCTCGCGATACTTCGCAAATCGCGCCTCATCGAAGGGAAGATAGATGCCGCAGTTCATCCCATAGCACGCGAAGACCAGGTCCGGCTTCACCGTCGCGAGGACACGGTCGAGCCGTTCGTGCACATCAGGACGTGGAAACTTTCCACCGGCATGACCGGCCTCGCTCAAGCCGCTCACCGTTTCGCTCGGAAGGCCGCAATTGATCACCGTGATCTTGCGGTCGGGATGCGCGATGAGGAGGAACGTCTCAAACTCGTCCACGTATTGGCCGGAGTAGGTGATGCTATCTCCGAGGAAGAGGATGCGTTTTACACCGGGCAGAAAGTCTTCCGCGCGCGTGGTCGCCAGCGCGAAGAGCAGAAGGAGGAAGATGCGGAGCATGTCTCGACGTGTAGCGTCACTCCCGCGCGGGTCACGCGCCGATTGCGCGCCGCGCTAACTCACGAGCGCCTTCACCACTTTGCCGTGCACGTCCGTAAGCCGGTAATAGCGGCCCTGGTGCTTGAAGGTGAGCAGTTCGTGGTTGATGCCGAGCTGGCGCAGAATCGTGGCCTGGAGGTCGTGAACGTCGACGGGGTTCTCGGCCACGTTGTAGCCGAACTCGTCGGTCGCGCCGTAGGTGACGCCGGGTTTCACGCCGCCGCCTGCCATCCACACGGTGAAGCAGCGCGGGTGATGATCACGTCCGTAATCCGTCGCGGTCAGCTTGCCTTGCGAATAGTTCGTCCGGCCGAATTCCCCGCCCCAGACGACCAGCGTGTCATCGAGCAAGCCGCGTTGTTTCAGATCGGTGATCAGGCCATAGCAGGCGCGATCGACATCGGCGCACTGGCGCTTGATCGCTTTCGGCAATCCACCGTGCTGATCCCAGCCGGGGTGATAGAGCTGAATGAAACGCACGTCGCGCTCGGCCAGCCGCCGCGCGAGCAGGCAATTCGCCGCAAACGTTCCCGGCTTCTTTGCCTCTGCGCCATAGAGCGCGAAGGTTTCTGCCGTTTCGTTGCTGAGATCAGTCACTTCCGGCACGCTCGTCTGCATCCGGAAGGCCATCTCGTATTGCGCCGTGCGCGCGTTGATTTCCGGATCACCGAGATCGGCAAACTGCAGCGCGTTCAACTCCGCCAGGCGATCGAGCATCTTGCGCCTCGACTCCGCGCTCACGCCATCCGGGTTCTGCAAATACAACACCGGATCGCCTCCGCTGCGGAATTGCACGCCTTGATGTATACTCGGCAAAAAGCCATTCCCCCAAAGGCGCGAGTAAAGCGGCTGATCGATGCGATCCTTGCTGATCAGCACCACAAACGCGGGAAGATTCTGGTTCGCGCTGCCCAACCCGTAGCTGAGCCACGCGCCCATGCTCGGACGCCCCGGCAATTGGTGCCCCGTTTGAAAGAACGTAATCGCCGGATCGTGGTTGATATGTTCGGTGTGGACCGAGCGAACGAAACACAGATCGTCCACCATGTTCGCTGTGTGCGGCATCAACTCGCTCACCCACGCGCCCGATTTTCCGTGCTGCGCAAACTTGAATGCCGAACCCGCGAGCGGCAGCCGCGCCTGGAAGCCGGTCATGCCGGTCAGGCGTTGCCCCTTGCGCACGCTCTCCGGCAAATCCTCGCCATTCCGCTCATTCAACACCGGCTTGTAATCGAACAGGTCGAGCTGCGAGGGCCCGCCGGCCATGAAGAGATAAATGATCCGCTTCGCCTTCGGCGCGAAGTGCGGCTGGGTCAGCACGCCCTGGAATGGATTCGGGGCCGCGGCAGCCGCGCCTTGCAGCAATTGTGTGAGCGCGACTCCACCGAGTCCGAAGCCAAAGCGACGGTAAAAGTCCCGCCGAGTCATCCCAAAGTTGATGTGCTCGCAGAACATCTGGTGAACGAAGTTGAACGTTAAGCCAGGGCTGTCCCCGGTGAAGGCGGCAGGTCCGGCGAGGGCACCGACGCCTTCTCCCGCGAGATGGACTCGGGTTTGCAAAGCAGTTTGCCGACGACAATCAGGACGACTTGCGACACGCAGAAAATGACCAGCGCATAAAACGCCGCGCCCATAAAGCCGTAGCTATGCAGGCCGATGCCGAGCATGTTCACGCCAAACCAGGACCAGGCCGTGACGATGTTGCCGCCGATCGCGAGGCACGCGATGCCGCGCTCCTTCGCGATGCCGCCCCAACGCGCGTGCAGGACGATCGCGTTCCAGAGCACGATCATGAGCGCGCCGTTTTCCTTCACGTCCCAGCCCCAGAAGCGCCCCCAACTTTGATCCGCCCAAATGCCGCCGAGCACCGTGCCGACGAAGCTGAACAGTGTAGCGAAGCAGATGATCGCATAGATCATCGTGGTGAGCACCT
>CBHXZU010000144.1:0-10396 GCA_966125105.1 uncultured Prosthecobacter sp. | reverse complement strand
AACTCGCGGTCATTGCGGCAAATGGAATCGATATTGTCCGTTTCCGCTTCGACAACAACCCACCTTGGCCGGAGTTACCCGTCGGCGGAAATCGCTCGCTGGTGTTGCGCGCGCCGACGATGGCCCCGTCGGATCCATTCAATTGGCGGATGAGTGTCTCCAGCGGCGGCACGCCAGGGGGAAGTGATGGCGTCGCCTTTGTCGGGATTCCGCTGGCGGATGGCGACAAAGACGGTTTTGTCGCCCTCCTCGAGTATGCGTTTGGAACGAGCGATTCCGTGGCGGACGCTCCCAATCTTGCGCCCTACGCCGGAGTGGAAATGATCGACGTCGGCGGCGTGACTGAGAATTACCTGACTTTCACGGCAGGCCTGGCAACCGGCGCGGATTCAGTGAACTGCCCGGCGGAGCTGGCCACGGGGGTACTGTCAAATTGGGACAGCTCAGCGGCTTCGGTGGTCTACATGGGCGAAATGCAGGGGGCAGGAGGGAATGTGATTCGAAAGTGGAGGGCGGCGCTGCCGATTGCAGCCGCAAGCGGGAAGCAGTTCTTCCGGCTGAAGGTGCAAATGCCGTAGGTCAAGGCACTCGGGGCTTCATAAATTATACTCCTTTGTGACCGCGAAGCGGCGATCCGGTAGCGGCGCCGTCCTCGCTCGCCGCGTGTGCCGATTTAATACTGGTGAGGTCCTTTCGCCCAATTCCGGCACAATAAAACCTCTCATTATTGCGAATCTGGAAGTTGAGTGTCAGTTTCGCACGCGGAGTCTCAGAGAAGAGAGGGGACTCGCAGGGATGTTATAATCACGGTGTTCCAGCGAGAAACGCATTGGTTTCCCGAATGTGAGAGTGCACGTGGCAAAGTCCACGACGTCAGCTAGAAAGGGGGAAGAGCGATGCAGAGTTTATGGGGGCCGGAACGCGGATCGCAGGGCCGTGGCACGCTATGAGCTATTTGGGTTTTATAGAAATTATAGCGCCCAATGAAACGCTTCGCCCTTCTTCTCCTGACTCTCGCAATTACCAAGGTTGCCGCCCTTGCGGTGGATCTTGGCGTGCGTTCGGGTGGGACCCCCTATGACCGCTATCTGGGTCCGGTCCGCACGGTCCTTGGCTCCTTGGACAACAAGAAAGCCGATATGGACACGGTCAAGAAGCTGATGAAGCAGGGCCGTAGCTTCCGGTATCATTTGGACAATCCGTATGTGCCGGCAATGCCCTCGGTGACGGCCAAGGAGCGTGAAGGCGATTGCAAGGATAAGGCGCTTTGGCTGTGCGATCAGCTCGGTGATTCTTCGGTTCGTTTCGTGATCGGCAAAACCTCACCGCGGGCCAGGATGAGCCACGCATGGGTGATGTGGGAAAACGAAGGCCGTTGGTGGGTGCTCGATTGCACGCTGAAGAGCGCGCCGATCGCTGCGGACACGCTTTCGCCCAGCCAATACATCCCGCTTTACAGCTACGGCAAAGGCAGCTGCTTCCGTCACGGTGTCTCCAGCATGAACGTGGCGGCGATCGCCAGTCAGAAGAACACCCCGGTGGGTGCTGGCGAGCAGAAGTAAGAGACGATTTTTAGGTTGGGCTCCGAACCCCGCAATCCTGATGGATGGCGGGGTTTGGTATTTCAGTCGCACCTCCTCCAAGGGTAGCCGCTCGTTTCTCGCAGCAACCTTCTGCTGAATTCAACGCCTTCGCCGTTCCATGCGTGCTGTCGCGGACTTCAGCAAAAGCCGAACAGGCAGTAAGAATGAGTCAACGCTAGCCAGCTGTATATAGACGGTCGGGATGCGCACTGTTTTTCCCCGCCGGCATTTGTGCAGGCTCGGCCCGCATCATTCCAGTTTCCAAGGTTGCGCTCGGTCGGGCAGCGTACAGAGTTCGTTCCGATGTTTCCTGCCCTATCCCGTTGTTTGGTTGCGGCCTGCGCCTTCGTCCTTTCGCATTCAATGGCGGACGAACCTATGGTGGTGAACCTGCCTTTTGATCGCCAGGCAGAGCAACCAGGATGGCTGCGGAACATCCAAGCCCCTGCTTGGATCACCGGCATCGAGCAAAATGGCGGCCGCTTTCTTGACGAGCCGAAATGCTGGCATGTCCTTCCCCGCGCGGCTGACGGCGTCGGAAAGCTGATCATTTCGATCGATCGTGAGCAAATGAAGGAGAGCCTGGCTGCAACCGTGCTCTTCGACGCGGGTGATCGCGGAGACATCGCGGTGCAGCTCCTTGACTCCGATAACCGGGTTGTCGTCGTCGACGTATTCGGCAGTCTTGTTGATGTGGGCAGGGAAGCGACGACGGATACCTTCATCGTGCCGCTTAAGAAATACCCGACGGCGACCAAGATTGTCCTGAGGAGAATCAGCGGCGAGGTAAAGTTGTACGGTGTTGCCCTCTTCCCGGTAGTTTCAGAGGGGGAGGCGATTCCCGAAGCTATGCGCGACCTCGCGCAAGTCTTGGGGGATCCACTGAGCCCAGAGAACCCACTGCTCAAAGGCGTCGAGAATATTGCGCGGAACGGCAGCGTGAAGCTGAGCCCAGTCGCGAAACCTGCATCGAAAGTAGATGGCGCGCGTCCGGGTGAGGCGAAGCCGAAGAACAGGTTCAAATACCCGGCAGCGACACCGGTAGCTTTAGGTTCTCCGGCAGCAGTGGAACCGAAGACGGGCCTTCTGGCGCATTGGAGATTCGACGATGGATCGGTGGCGGCCGTCGGCTCCGCCGCCCAGACCGTTCCGGCCGGCGGTTTTGAGTATGGGAAAGGCGTTCTCGGCCAGGCCTTGAAACTTGATCGAAAGAAGAAGCAGGCCGTGGTGGCGCAGCCGGCTCAGCCAGCTGGTTTGAAAGAAGAGGCCACCGTTTCAGGTTGGATCAATTTCAATAGCCTGGCTCCGAAATGGGGCTCGCAAATCTTGTGGCATGGGGATCAACAGCTTGGTCGCGACCCATTGGTTTTGCATTTGTTGGCCGACGGCACTTTGGAGTTCCGTTCGGATCGATCGATCAGTGGCCCAAAACCCAAGTTTAAGGTTTTGAACAGCGAGATTTACCTCTCAGACAAAGGCGAGCCCGTGCAAAGCCAACACGTCGCCGCGCGTTCGCCGGGGATTTTGGAACCGAATAAGTGGTACTTCGTCGCGGGGACACTCGAGAAGATTTCGCCTCGTCTCCGGTCGATGAGCCTCTACATCAACGGGGATTTGGTTAGTTCCCTGGTGACCGAAGAAGTCGTAAATTACCCCACCGACAAGATGTGGTTCACCATTGGAGGCGTGGATCGCGGCTCGTGGCAAAATTTCGATGGGTTGATTGACGACTTGCGGATCTACGGCCGCGCCCTTTCGCCCTCCGAAATCAGGGCTCTTTACCAGCAACCCTGGCGGTAGCCGCATCCGACCGGTCGCAGCGCCGGGAGTTTGGTGCGTTCGGCCACAGATTTGACGAGGATCGAACACGGATTTGGCTTCATCAGCTAGGTCAGCGGTTTCCGCGGAGTTCCGTTGAAGATTTGCGCCATGCATCGTTGTTCAAGGCATCGCCTTGGGGGTATGCCTAGTGGACTGTAAGCAAATCTTAGCAACGGCTAGGTTTCCTTCTTGACGTTTAGGTTCGTAATTGAGAGATGCGATCGAGACCGCAGGAGGCCCCTTCTGCTGTCGTTCCAGCAAATCCCCACGCTATGAAGTCTGTGAACACCGCCACCTCCGAAATGATCGTTCTCGTCAGGGCGCCGGCGATGACTCGCCCGGCATGTCTTCGAATTTCGGTATGGGTGCGAAGGTAACGCATTCGAGCCCCTGGCCCCATCCATCAATCAGAAACCAGCAACTAGACCTCCAACGCAATTGCAAATGAAACGTGTAATTTCGACCAACGTATCCGTTCAGGATAAGGCAGATTGCCTCAGGCAAGCGGGCATCACTGATGTTGTCCGTTACTACTCAAAACCCGGTAGCTCAAAGGCGGTTCGCCCCAGCGAAGCAAATGCGCTGACTGCTGCGGGGATTCGCCTCGCTGTCGTTTACCAGGAGAATGCGCGGAGCATCGGGGAGTTCACTATTCAGAAGGCGAGAGCGCATGCGCGCAATGCCTTCAACTCGGCGCAAGCGATTGGGCAACCGCCAGGGTCAGCGATTTACTTCGCAGTCGATTATGACGCCACGACATCCGACTTGCAGGGTGCCATTCTCAGTTACTTCGATGAAGTCGACCGCGTTTTGGCGGAGCTTTCCGGAGGGACCAACCTGTTTCACCTAGGGGTGTATGGCTCAGGTCGCAGCTGCAAGTTCTTGAAATCCCGGTGCCCGGCTGTTCGATACACTTGGTTGACCGTGTCAAAGGGGTGGGCAGATTCTCGCGCGTATAACGAGTGGGATCTCAACCAAACCTGGGGTGAAGGGTCCTTGTGCGGCCTGACTCCTGTATTCGTCTCAAACGGCCAGCTGCATGATGGCGACTATGAGTACAACGACGATGACGGGGAATTCGGCGCATTTTTCGCGGGTGAACCACCCGTCGCGCGTGTGGTCGCTCCTGGAGCGCGTCGACCCGAAGCGGCTGCTGCGGCCGAGCGCATCGTATTCGAAATGGAGTTGGGCGCGGGCGCCAATCTGCGCGCGGGAACCCTTTCTTTAAAGGGACCGCGCGGAGCAGTGCTATTCACTGCGGAGGCCGTCAGTGGGAGGCCCGGTCACCAAGACCTCTCAAATGTGTGGGAGCAGAGCAGGGGACCAATCCCTCCGCAAAATGGATACACGGTGGAGACCGCGAGCATTCTCCCTGAAAGTAACGGGCACCTGGGCGTTCACTTTCCGATTTCGCCAAATCAACTTCGGAGCCCATCGGGCGTATCACGTGGCGGCTTTTCGATTCATGGTCCGGAGCCGTCGATCGGAACAAGCGGCGGCATCGCGCTGCTCCATGAAAACGATTTCGTCGAGCTGCGGCGAATCCTGGCGGAGACGTCACGAGCGGGAATCGAACAGTTGCCCTTCGCAGTTCAATATACGGGAGGGGGAGGGGTCGCCGAACTTCCCCAGCGCGCAACGAGAGGGCTGAGCGCGATCTTTTCGATGCGCCTGCGGAAAACATCGTCGATGCTTTACGGCACATTCGTGATCGCAGGAGATAATGGAGGAGAGCTTTATTCCGGGACGGCGACCAGCGGCCTCGCGGGTTTCCAGCATCCGGATGCGTTCTGGGAAGTTGGCCGCGGCGTGGTTCCCCCCACGGATGACGAGAGACATATTATGACGGAGATCTGGGCAACGGATTCCCCGATGGGAACCCGCTACCAAATTACGCCTGAGAAGGTGTGGAATCCTTCGCGCACCCGGAGCAGGAGTGCATTCCGAGTTCACTTCGATGGAGGAGTCCCGGGGAGCGCTGGGTGCATTGTGACACCTTCACGAGACGACTACGACCGGATCATTGCGCTGCTTGCTGCACTCAATGCCAGGGGCGTTCAACGCATTCCGCTTACGTTGAATTACACTTAGCGGTCACGCCGAGGCGGCGGGATTCGGGGGCCAATTAAGTTCGCAAGGGGAAAAAATCCGTCGCTGACGCCTTGCGCGTTCGCGTTTCAATTGACCACTTGAATTCTAGAATTTGAATTCGGGGGGCACTCGATTCAATAGCGTACTGCATCGTTCCAACGCGTCATCGATATTCGCGCAGAAGTTTTCGATTTCGATCCGATCGGCAAAGCCAGACTCGTATAACACTTTCATCGGCTGAGGCTGAATGGCGGTAATGAGAACGTGAACGCCATCCCGGTGCATCTTCTCCCACGCGACCTCGAGCGCCTTCATCCCGGTGGCATCCATCATTGGCACATGGCGCATCCGGAGAACGATGATGCGAGGCTTTCCTCCGAAACTGCGTAACGCAGCTTCCAACTTCTCCGCCGCAGCAAAAAACAAGGGTCCCTCAAAACGAAACAAAACAACTCCTTCTGGCACTTGTTTGCCACGGATCGAATTGCCGCCGCTGAACTCCGTGTCCGAATCCGGGGTTAACAAACGAATGTGGGTGATATCCTCCATGCGGCGCAGGAAGAGGACGGCGGCCATCACGAGCCCCGCGCCGACGCCAATCGTGAGATCGAACACCACCGTGAGTCCAAACGCGGTCAACATTACGCCAAAGTCTGTGCGCGAAGCTCTCCACACCTCACCGAACGTGTCCCACTCCGCCATTCGCAATACCACAGCCATCAGGACGGCCGCCAGCGCGGCTAAGGGGATGTGTTTCGCCACCGGCGCAGCCACGAGGACAAAGAGCAGCAACACCAGGACATGGATGACCCCGGCCATCGGGGTCCGTGCTCCGCTACGAATATTCGCTGCCGTTCGGGCAATGGCCCCAGTCACGGCAAAACCGCCAAGGAGCGGGGCGCAGAAATTGGCAATGCCCTGGCCCATCAGTTCCTGATTGGAATCATGCCGCGTATCGGCCATGCCGTCGGCAACCGTCGCTGAGAGAAGACTTTCGATCCCGCCGAGTGCGGCAATGGTAAACGCGGGAGCCATGAGCTCACGCAGGCGCTCCAGCGACAACTCCGGAAATTGAACCGCCGGGAGACTGGATGGGATGCCGCCGAATTTGGAACCGATGGTCGCCACCGGCCACTCCAGCAAAATCACGGCCACGGTCGATGCCAAGACTGCCACGAGCGACGAGGGTACCTTGTGCGTAACCCGCGGCCACCTGACTATAATAGTCGCTCCTGAAAAACGCCTCCGAGCAAGCATTGATGAGGGGTATGAGGCGAAAAGCTGGCGGATTTTCGCGCAGAGACTTGCAAAAGGAGGGCAAAAGCTGGCCGAAGAGGAGCCCATGCGGAGCAAAGCACGTGTGGAGTCGCAGCGGTCTTTTTTGATGCCGACCTTGCGTGAACAGCTCGATCCGCGGCAACCGATCTACCAGTTAGGCGAGAAGCTCCCGTGGCGGGATTTCGAGGAGGCGTTTGCGGGTTACTACAGCGGAGAGGGACGGCCGCCCAAATCCGTGCGGTTGATGGTGGGGCTGCTCTTGCTCAAGCAACTGCATAATCTTGGTGACGAGACGGTCGTCGCGCAGTGGGTGCAGAACCCGTATTGGCAGTTCTTCTGCGGGATGACAGAGTTCCAGTGGTCCGTGCCGTGCGATCCGAGCGACCTGGTGTATTTCCGGCAACGGATCGGTGAAGAGGGCGTGGCATTGATCTTCGCCGCGTCGGCGCAATTGCACGGCAAGAAGGCGCAGGAGAGCGAAGTGGTGATCGATTCGACGGTGCAGGAAAAGGCGGTGAGCTATCCGACCGACACGAAGCTCTGCCGGCGCATCATCGAGCGTTGCTGGAAGCTGGCGGATCGGCACGAAGTGAAGTTGCGCCGTCGCTATGGCAAGGCGGTGCGTCAGAGCTTGCTCGCGCAACGCTGGCGGCAGCATCCCAAACGGAAGAAAGAAGCGCGGCGCGGAGTGCGGCGACTCAAGACGATTGCGGGCCGCCTAGTGCGCGAACTCGAACGCAAGTTGCCGAGCGAAGTCCTGGAGACGCAACGCGAGAACTTCACGCGCTACCGCAAAGTGCTCGCGCAAAAACCAAAGGACAAAGCGAAGATCTACAGCCTGCACGAGCCGCACATCTACTGCGTGGCCAAAGGCAAAGAGCACAAGAAATACGAGTTCGGCACCAAGGCCTCACTCGCGATGACCAAAGACGGCGGCGTGCTCGTGGCGGCGATTGCGCACGCCGAGAATGCCTACGATGGCCACACGCTGCCGGAGGTGCTCGAGCAGGTGGAGGTGGTGCAGGGGCAACGACCGGCGATTGCCATCGTGGACCGCGGTTACCGCGGATCCAAGGAAGTCGACGGCACCGAGATCCTCACGCCCGACCGGCCGCGCAAGGAGCAGACGCCGCAAGAAAGCAAAGCGATGCGGAAACGGTTTCGGAGAAGATGCGCAATCGAGCCGACGATCGCGCATCTCAAAAGCGACTTTCGAATGGCGCGCAATTACCTCCGAGGCTTCGCTGGCGACGCGCTCAACGTCCTGCTGGCCGCCACCGCTTGGAACCTCCGCAAGTGGCTCCGCATTTTGCGGCGCTACTTCCAATTCATCCGCGCCCTCTTCGCTTTCGACCAGTCCTCACCCGTTCTTGCCGCGTGAGCGGTCGGGAAACGGTTTTTCAGGAGCGACTATAATAGCAATGGCCAAAGCACCGACCACGCATGTGTGCCAATCAACGTGGCTCAAATGCCTAGCGATCTCCAAGACCAGCGCAGGAACGTGCTCGGGTGATTTGAACTTCAGGCCGAGCAACTCCGGCAACTGCCCAAGAAAAATGATCACCGCGATTCCGGTGGTAAACCCTGCAACGACTGGGAACGGAATATACTTCAGCAAGCCGCCAAGCCGCAACGCACCCATGATCACGAGCATGACTCCCGCCATCATCGTGGCCAGCGCCAGCCCTGGGTAACCGTAAGTTGCCACCACAGTCGCCAGCACCGGGACAAATGCTCCGGTTGGCCCGCCGATTTGGTAACGGGAACCTCCAAACAACGAAATCAAGAAGCCACCGATGATCGCGGTCCAAAGTCCCTGGGCTGGGCTTACTCCCGACGCAATGCCGAAGCCAATCGCCAACGGCAATGCGATGATCCCTACCGTCAATCCAGCACTGACATCGCCAAACAAGTCGGTCCGACGATAACCTTGCAAGGAGCGGAACATCTCCGGACGAAATCGAGACGACCCAGCGGACATACCGCTGGCGACTCTATCCGCCCGGAAGCCCTGAGCGCAATCTGTGGCACTCCCTTCCTCGGGACGGTGGCCGACGCCTGATCTCTTCAGCGTCGAGTGGCTTCACCACTGGAGCGAGCTGCTAATATCCGTGGCATCACTACCATTCGACTGTTGGCGGGAACATCTGATGGTGAGCGGGAAAGATTCGACCCGAATCTGAGGGGCGACGGCATGATAAACCGTTGCAACCATCAAGTGACAGGAAGCACATCCGCGATTAACGGTGTGCCACCTAAATGATACGCCTTCTCCTCCCGGTTGTTGCTTTTGTCTTCTGCGCGACGTCGACCTACGCGGATCCGATGATCTCGGAGTTCATGGCGAGCAACCAAAACTCGATTACAGACGAAGATGGGGATCATCCCGACTGGATTGAGATCCGCAACCCGGATGCCGCCCCGGTAAACATGGCGGGATGGTCGCTCACGGAGTCGCAGGGCAATCTCCAAATGTGGACGTTTCCTGCGGTCACGATCCCGTCGAAAGGCGTCCTCCTGGTTTTTGCATCTGGAAAAGATCGGAAGGTGGTGAGCCAGCCGCTGCATACGTCCTTCGATCTCCGGGCGAGCGGGGAGTATTTGGCGCTGGTGAAGCCCGACGGGATCACGATCGCGACGGAGTTTTCGCCGATGTTTCCACAACAGTACCCCGACGTGTCCTACGGGACTTCGCTGGCGACGACGGATGTCATCCTCATCGATAAGCCAAGTGCCTGTCGCGCCATCGCGCCGGTGGACAACTCGCTCGGATTCACGTGGCGGCAGAGCGGGTTCAATGACTCCGCATGGACGGCCGGAACTTTTGGCGTGGGCTATTTCAACTCGAACGCGAATCCGAATCTCAGCGCCGATCTTGGAGTGAATCTCGCCTCCACGATGTCGGGCACGAACCGGAGCTCTTATTCGCGCGCGAGCTTCACGATCACGAATGCTGCGCTGATTCAGAAGCTGACCCTGCGAATGAATTACGACGACGGCTTTGCCGCGTTCGTCAACGGTCAGCACGTGGCTTCGTCGCCGAATGCGCCGAGCGAAAGCACCCTGACCTACGACACACTGGTCGGGAGTCATAATCCGGGCGCGTACGAAGAGTTCGATATCACGTCCAAGATCAGCACGCTTGCGAATGGGACGAACGTGCTCGCGATCCAGGGGATGAACACGAACGCGACGAGTTCGGATGCGTTCGTGCTTCCGCAGTTGATTGCGCGCATTGACTCGGGCGGGAATGGCGTAACGGGATACTTTACCGTGGCTACGCCGGGTGCTCCCAATGGCGGCACCGATACGATTCAACTCCCGCAGGTCATCACGTTATCTCGCCCTGCGGGGACGTTTACGACCACATTCAACCTGGCGCTTAGTGGTGCCATCGCGGGGCAGGAGATCCGTTATGTCATCGCCGATCCCAGCGCTTCGCCGGGCGCCAACATTCCCGAGCCCACGACTGGTTCCACCCTCTACACGGGGCCGATCGCGATCAGCACGAGCAAACTGATCCGCGCGGCGGTCTTTAACCCGTCAAACGGCCAGAAAGGGCGGACGACCACCGCGCAGTACCTACTCCTGGAAACTGGCGCGACAAATAACACGTCCAACAT
>CBHXZU010000143.1:0-10397 GCA_966125105.1 uncultured Prosthecobacter sp. | reverse complement strand
ACTGGTGGGATACCAGCCGGTAGGGATGAACCCGAGCGAGCGCGACTTGCCGATGTGCTCGGTTTCAAAGACGGCGATCGCATTGATGTTCGCATTCGCCACGTAGAGGAATTCTTCATTCGGCGTGAGCGCGAGCGAATTGGGCGTATTCCCCGGAGGCGCATTTTGGAAGAGCTCGGCAACAAGCGTCTCGACGACTTGCCCCGTCTCCGTGGAAAGGACGCTCACGGAGTTGCGGTTCGCGTTCGCCACGAAGAGGTGTTTGCCGTCCTTCGTGAGGATCATCTCGTTCGGATGATCCTCCACTCGCCAGCGGGCGATTTCCTTCCACTCCTTCAGGTCGATTACCGCGACATTCTTCTGTCCCCACAGGCTGACGTAAAGGCGCTCGCGCGCTTCATCGAGAACGCAGGTGTAGGGGAACGGCGCATCGGCGCCCGCCGTATCGAGCACCGCCTCGGCACGCTTCGTGATGCTGGGGTCGTCCGTCTTCGCGCCGACGCTCGGCGTCGGTGCGCTGGCATCGTGGGTGGAAAGCGCGAGTTCGGTGATCTCGGCGGCCGCCTCGGTAAGGCGGACGCGGCTCACCGTCTGTCCCCAGACGTTCGCGACGTAGATGGTCTTGCCATCGGCGGAGAACGCAAAGCCTCCGGGAATTCCGCGTTTCGACTTATTGCGCAGGCGCACGGAAGTTGGCGCCGCGACATAACCATCTTTGAACTCGAAAATGTTCAGCACTTCCTCCCCCGCCCCGCTGACCACGAGCTTGCTGCCATCGGGTGAGAACGCGCAGCCGTAAAAGGCTTCCGGGAGATTGGCGCGAGACACGACCTTGCCGGTTGCGACATCCAAAATCTGCACCTCGTGCTGGCCATATCCGCAGTGAAGCACGGCCGCGTAACGCTGGTCCGGATGCAACGCGATGTTCACCGGGAAGTCGCCCACTTTGATCTGCATCCCTACCGGGCGGAGATACCATTGGTTTGGCAGCAAAACCGCACCGTCCGGCTGTCCTCCGGGCACTTCTGTTTTCGGCTTGGTTTCAGCAAGGCCGAACGCGGTGAGTCCCAGCAGGAGCAGGGTCGGGCGAATCATTTGGTTTTTATTCCAACCACGGACGGGGAACACAAGCGTCCCTTGACCGCGCCGCGGGAACCAACGAGAGGAAAGACGCCTTGGAAACGACGCTTTTACTCTTCGACATCGACGGAACGCTGCTCACCACCGGGGGATGCGGCCAGCGCGCCTTGCGGGGCGCCGTGCGGGACTTCTTCGGGTGCGAAGACGATTTGCAGGAAATCGAGATTGCGGGCCGGACGGACACATCGATTGCCCGGCAGCTTCTGCGCAAATACAACGGCGACGAAGAGCGAGCGCTCGAAGTCCTGGAGCATTACCTACGGCACCTGCCCACGCTCCTCCCTGAAGCGGACGGTCGGCTGCTGCCTGGTGTGCGCGAATTGCTCGACGCGCTGCACGGTCGCGACGACGTGGTGCTTGCATTATTGACGGGAAATTTGCATCGGGGCGCGGAATACAAGCTGAGCCACTATGGGGTGTGGCATTATTTCAAGTTCGGGGCGTTCGCCGATGACCATCATGATCGGAACAAGCTTGGCGCCGTGGCGCTGGCCCGGGCTCGGGAGCGCGGACACGAACCGAGGGCGGAGCGGGTGTATGTAATTGGCGACACGCCGCATGACATTGCCTGCGCCCGCGCGTGTGGCGCCCGAGCGGTCGGCGTTGCGACCGGCAGCAGTTCATATGAAGCGCTGCTAACAGCGCAGCCTGACGCTGTGCTGCGCGATTTCAGCGATTTGCCCGCGACCTTGAGAGCATTGGGTCTCGACTGAAATCACCTGGCGATTCCGATCGGCAGGCTTTGACGCGCAAACCTTTGCCATCGGCGGCACTTCCTACGGCCACACTTTCATGAACTCGCGGCGATGCACCCAACCGGCGCGATCGCCTTCCGCCCGCACGTAGAAATAATCTCCACGCGTGGTTTCCAATCGCGCCACCTCGCCGGCAGCCAGCTTACCCAGCGAATCGCGAGCTTCGCCATCACGAGTAGGGCTCAAGCGCAGCGGTGTATCTTCTTCGAGGATCACGCCAATTTGCCGGCGCGTTTGCAACCCGATCAGAGCCGGCACCGATAACAGGAATGTGGCGAGCAGGAGCGCCGCGAGCGCTTGATGCCAATCAACCCGGCGTGTGCCAAAAAGCCGAGGCAGCACGAGCAGAGTGATACCACCCCAAAGTCCTACTGACGCGGCGGCGAGCCAGACGGAAGGAGCGAGCCACTCCGAGTATTGCTCGAACCACGGCTTCTCGGGAACGACCAATTGGGCCTGCGAGCGAGCGAAGCGCAGGTTCGCCGCCGTATTGCGATCCGACGGGTTCAGGGCACGCGCGCGTTCCCACGCGAGCACGGCGTAACCCGGACGATTTACCTTCCACTCCGCATTACCCAGGTTGTGAAGCGCTCCGTGCGACCAGGGTCCGGCAGCCGCAAGCTCGCTCAATTGGTAAGCAGCTTCCGCGTAATCACCGGAAGCGTACGCGGCATTTGCCAGCGCAAAGCGCTCCTGCGGGGTCTGCGCATGAACGCGGCCCAATCCGACGAGGAGGAAAATGCACGCTATCGCGAATAAACGGGCGAACGGGAGCGACTTCATCGGCGGGAACTCAGGCTTGCGACGGCATGCTCCAATTCAGGCAACAACTTCACGGATGCCGCAGTTTCGGCCAAACCGATGCGCGCATATCGGGAGGCATCAGCCGTTTCAAAAATTGCGAGCGCAGCCTTCGTGGCACGCTCGTCGGACCGCAACTGACGGAGGACCTCTTCGCGAGTGAGGCTGCCGGCTTCAGTGGCATCCAGCGGGGCCGCCGCCTGACGCAACGCGCTCAGGCTGGCCTCGAAAAACGCCCCCGAGTCACCGCGCCGTGCCGCAGCCCGCGCATTCCGGAGAGCACGGCGGGCGGCGTTCAGCGCCTCTCGCCGCCGCAAGATCTCTGGATTATGCGCGAGGTATTCGACCCGTTTGCGCCAGCCCCAAAGACTGAGAAGAACGACGGGCGGAATCGCCTGCAACAGAAGAAACAGTGACAAGTTTGGACCGGGATTGGTGTGCCAAGCTCCCGCCTTTTCCGCCAAGCCAGTCATGGTCGGCGGAGCCTCGCGAGGCGGTTCGGCAGCTTGCGGCTCCGCAACGGTCGATACGCTGCCGGTCGTTGCGGCCGGAGCCGGCGAAGCCTTCACCACAAACGGCTGAGGAGGTATGGTGAGGTCGACGAACGTCTTCTTCACCGGATCGAAGTAAGCAAAAGGAATCGCCGGCGTGCCGCGTCGTCCCTCCGCCTTTGGCACAAGCGTGTAGGTGAAGATCTTGGTCCCACCAGAACTGCTCTCGTCGTCGCGTTGTAATTCAGAAGTCGGGCGGTAAGAATTCCACTCGGTGCCGGATTCCAGTTCAGGGGCGGGAACGCCGTCCAGATTTCCCTCTCCGGTCAGCGCGACGGTCATTACGAGCGGCTCGCCCACTTGCACCTCCGTCGCGGAAAGCCTCGGCTGCGCCAGTGTAAATTGACCGATCGCCCCGGTGAATCCTTTGGGCCGCACTTGCGGCAATGGCAGGACGCGGAAGTGCACCGATGGAACATCAATGGTGGATTGGGAGAGAATCCCCCGGCCACCCTGATTAACTCGGCTCACGTGAACGATGACCTGGCAATTTACCTCGGCGTCTCCGGGGGTCAGCGGTGTGATCTGCACCGGCATGCTTACCGCGCGGACCGGTTTGCCTTCCCAAATAATATTTTCGGTTTTCGTGCGGGTGCTCGGTTTGAAAAGCACCGGGCCGCTGCTCTTGGCGACATGCTGGATGAACTGCGGCTGCTCGTCCGGGGTGTCGAAGAACATCACGCGGGCATCGATGGTTTCTCCCACGAAAAAGTCGCGCTTCGGCACATCAATAAGCGAGCGCACCGGCTGGTAGACTCCCGCTTCTGTGACAGTCAGTGTCGCAGCAGGAACCGTCACGCGCCTGCCGCCGACCTCCACCGCAAACGGAGGAATCGTGAATTGGCCTGCGCGGAGCGGTCTGACGCTGTAACGGAGCCTGCTCATGACTTGACCGCCGAGATTGGGCGCCTGGGCATTCGGAGGGATCGCTTCGATGAGCAGACCGTCCACTTTCGGCACAGAAATCTCCAGGACACGCTCACTCGCCAGAATCGTCACGGTATATTCTACAGGCCAACCCACGCGGGCGCTCTCAGGATTGAAGGTCGCACCTACGCCGAGTTCCATTTGCGGAAGACCTTGCGATGCAGGGTTCGGCACTGCTGAGGGCTTGGGAGGCAGGTCTGGAGAAAAGCCGGGCGGCACGATCGTGCCTGTCGGCCTTTGCGGTGCCGGGGCGGATGGGTTCGAAAGGGGCGCCTGCGCTTTCATTGCCGTGGTTGCCAGCAAACAGCACAAGAACGCGGCCGCGCGCAAAATCATGGGTCGGGAGTAAATTTTCTTGCTCGGGGTTATCACCAGTCGCGTCCCTTTCGTCCTTTGAGATCTTTCGGGTCACCCGGTTTTCCATCCGACCGGAATCCTTGCTGTTGCCCATCCCTTTCACCCAGCTTCCCATCGGGACGGGAACCCGGCTGTTGCCCTTCGCGTTCTTCCTGCCCCACGGACATGGTGCGCTGAGGCATCTTTTCCTTCAAGACCCTGAGCATATCGGGATCGATCTCGCGCTCCCCGCCGATGCGCTGCTGCTGCTGCTTGGCGGTTTCTTTTTGCCCCTTTTCCTCCTCCTCCTGCTCGTCTTCCTCGTCATCCTCCTCCTCATCGCTGCCGCGCTGCATCTCCTTCGGGATTTTGCCGCGCATCTTCTTCATCAACGCCTTCAGCTTTTCGCGCTGCTGCCCGACTTGGTCCTGCTGCTCCTCGACTTGTTTCTTGAAGATTAACAATTGATCGATGTGGCGCTCAACGACATCCGCATTGAAAGCGGCGTCTTTCCGATCCGGACTTAGCTCAACGACGCTGCGAAAATCGCCAATGGATCGGCGCCACCGCGCAAGCGCCGAACCGAGCAGATCCAGTTCGCGCGTGTTCTCGTCGCGATTCACGCGAAGCTGTCGCCGCGCCGCGCGAGCCTCCATGTAGGCATTGATCAATTCCTGCACGTCCTCCCGCTCCGCAATGGGCGCGGCGCGCCGGATGACTTCTTCGGCAAGGGCGGCGGCGGCGGCGGAACTATCGAGAAGCTGCTGGCGGTTTCCCTCTCCCTTCAAAGTTTCCTTCCCTTGGAGAAAGCGCACATGTCCCAGGTTGTAGAGAGCCGCCGGCTGAATCGTTTCATGGTTGGTGGCGACGGCACCGCGGAACGCCACCTCGGCTTCGCGAAGGTCCTTCTCCGCGAATTTTTTCACGCCGTTATTGTAGAGCGCATACGGACTTGGCTCCGCAGCGGCCCATGAGGAGGCGCATCCCGCGAATACCAATGCCGCAAGGTTGGTCACCGACAGGAGTTTGGCGCTTCGGTTTCTCATAAGGCGGTTGCAGCCGGTTTACGGCGGCGCGTGCTCACGAAAGGTTCAGCTACGAGGAGCAAAATGGCAACCGCAAGTGGAATAGCGTATCGATCGATTCCCCGCCGCTTGAGCGCGACGCCGGCGGCTTGCACATCGGTGTTCTTCAGACCCCGGATCACATCGCTCATTGCCTGACTGATGTTTTCGAGCCGGCGATAACTGCCTCCCGTCGCCTCGGCGATGGCGCGAAGCGTTCCTTCGTCCAGACGGCTAACGACCGGCTGGCCGGCGGCATCGAGCAACGGAGCCATCTGCCCATTCGGCTGGGATATCTGAATCGGAGCGCCAGCTTCCGTGCCCACGCCAATCGAGAAGACGATCACCCCGTCTTTGGCAAATTCCTGCGCGGCCTTGATCCCCGTTTTTTCGAGATCCTCCCCGTCCGTTATGAGCACAATCACTTTGCGCTCGGAGCCTTTCTCAAAGGCATTCTTCGCGGAAATGATCCCGCGCGCGAGATCGCTGCCCGGCACGTAAATATCCTCCGGAAAAGCCTCGGTGACACTTTCCTCGAACGCCGCGTAATCCAAGGTGAGGGGACAGCGCAGGAATGCGTTGCCGGCAAAAACCACGAGACCGACACGGCCGCCTTGCTGTCGGTGCAAATAGTCGAGGATCGCGAGTTTTGCACGATCAAGCCGCGTGGGCTGCACGTCGCGGGCAAGCATGGACTTCGACAAATCGAGCACAAAGACGACATCCTCGCCACGGCGCTGCACGGTATCCTCAGTGAGCCCCCATTGCGGGCGCGCGAGGGCAATCCCGGCGAGAAGCAGGGCCAGGGCAATCAGCACGTTTTTGAGGAATCGCCTCGCGAGGCTGTGGGTGCGCAAAAGATTCGCCGAGGCAGCCGCATCCATGAAGTCGGCAAGTTGTTTTCGCCGCATCCGGGCGGCGTGCCATTGCAGCAGGCTGAAAACCAGGAGCGCCGCCGCGGTGCACCACAGCCAGATCGGATCGGCAAAATGGATGGACGGCGTCTTCACGGCAGTCGACGGAACCGAGTGGTCGCGAGGATCACCTCGATCAAGAGCAGCGCGCACGCGGCAAGCAGCGGAATCTGGTAAAGCGGCGTGTAGGTGCGGTGATGTTTCAACTTCCGCTCCGTGCGCTCAAGCCGGTCGATATCCGCATACACCGTCTCCAACTGCTGCTGGTTGGTCGCCGTGTACGATTTCCCGCCCGTGTAGTTCGCCATTTTCTCCAGCACGAGGTAGTTCGCGGGCGAAAGCATCGTGATGATCGATGTGTGCTGGCCATCCGGCCCGTAAATAAACTTCCCCGTCTCGCGATCGAAATCATAGAGCGGGCACGTCTCGTTTTTGCCGATGCCGATCGTGTAGAGGCGGATTTTCTCGTCGCGCGCAAACATCGCGGCGGGCAGCGGCTCGAAGGTTTCCCACTTGTTGTTGTCGCCGTCCGTTAACAACACGAGCACACGGCTGCGGCTTTCCTTTTGCCGGCTGAGGAGCTTGGCGCCCATCCCGACCGCATCGCCAATTGCCGTTCCAAGTTCCTTGATGTTCCCGATATGCAGCCGGTCGAGTTGCTCGAGCAGCCAGTCGTGATTCAGGGTGGTCGGCGAAACGAGGTAGGGCACGCCGCTGAACACCACGAGTCCGAGGCGGTCGCTTGGCCGGCGATTGATGAAATCACGCAGCACCGCCTGAGCGATATCGAACCGCGTCGTTTTCGTGCCGGGCGGGGCCATATCGAGCGCCATCATGCTCCACGAAAGATCGTAAAGGAGCATGATGTCGACGCCACTTGCCTGCGTTTCAGTCTCCTCATTCACACGGCGAGGACCCGCAAGGGCCACAATGGCCAGTGCGAGGGTGAATACGCGGAGCGCGAGGAAAAGACGGCCGGCCGTGGTCCGAATGGCTCCGCCGATGTGCCGGACGAGTTCGGCGCTGGGGAAGCGAATTGCGCTTTCCTTGCCGGCGCGTCCGCGCAGGAAGGCATACAGTGGCAGCAGGGCGAGGATTGCGAGCGCCCAGGGGCGTTGAAACTCGAAAGCCGTGGTCATCGCGGAGCGGGAACAGGCGGACGCTGCAGGGCGTCTACGGATTCAACGATGGAAAGCGCTTCCTCCCGAATGGCCTCGAGATCCAAAGCCGGCGCTCCGGGCGCAAACTTCGCAATTTCGACGGGGTCAGCCAACTTGCGGAATCGACCGCGCAAAGCGGGTGTCCAGCGCATGTCACGTTCTAGATAGGCGGCCAGTTCTTCAAACGTCTGCCCTGGCCCGGGAACCTTGTGCGTCGCGACAACATACTCCCGGAGAATTGCGCCAAGCGCGACCGGCTCAGGCGGACGAAGTTCCCGGAGTTTTCGCCGCGCTCGCGTCGCAGGGTCTTCTGTGAACACAGGCCGCGGCTTCCGGGGCCACAGCAGCAAAGAACTTACAATCAGGCAACCCGCGGCAACGTACCACGGCCATTGCACGCGCTCGATCGCGGGCTCTTTGAGTTCCCCCTGGGGCGGCAACAAAGGCGGAATGGGCTCCTGCTTGATCGCTGCGCCGGCATCCGATCCGCTCGCGCAAACGGCGGCTGCGAGGCAGGCAAAAAATGCGCGGAGGCGGATCCTCATCGGCGACGTTGCTCGAAAAAGTGTTGCAGGATCGTGGCGTGCGCGGCCCCTGGCGCGAGCCGGATCAGATCCACCCCGGTTTGGGCGAGCGAGCGGTCGAGCGCTTCCATGCGCTGGTGGGATTCCTGCGCATAGGCTTCGCGGACAGCGGCGCGGATTGTATCCACTTCAAGATGCTCGCCGGTTTCGGCGTCCTCGATCGTAAGCAGACCCGCTGGCGGGAGAACGCGCTCACGCGGATCGCTCAAATGGATGCAAATCAGGTCGTGGCGCGCGTGGGTGCGGCCGATTTCCGTAAAGAGATCGTGGTCACCTGTCTTCGCCCTATGGAGGAAGTCCGTGAGCAGGAAAACGATCGCCCGGCGGTTTGCGACATGATTGAGGAAAGCGAGCGCCGACCGGATATCCGTGCCGCGACGACGCGGCTCAAAGGCGAGCGCTTCACGGATAACTCGCAGGAATTGTTTGCGCCCTTTCTTCGGCGGCAGGAACAACTCGATCGAGTCGCTAAACAGCACGAGTCCCACTTTGTCACCATTGCGCAACGCCGAGTAAGCGAGGGTGGCGGCGACTTCGGCCGCGTATTCGCGCTTGGTTTGGCCGGATGAACCGAACTCGCCCGAGGCCGAGACATCGAGCACAATGAAAACGCCGAGTTCGCGCTCTTCCCGATGCAGCTTCACGAAGGGGCGGCGCATCCGGGCAGTGACATTCCAATCAATCGAGCGCACGTCGTCCCCTGGCACGTATTCGCGGAGTTCCTCGAAATCCATTCCCCGCCCTTTGAATTGCGAATGATAAGCGCCCGCCATGAGATCATTGGCGAGCTTGCGCGCGCGCAATTCAACGCGGCGCACTCGACTGAGAATGTCTGCGGGCGAGGTCATGTGCGGAAGCTCGCCCGCGCTCCCACGTTATGCAGCTCAGGAGAGCCGCTCCACCGCAGGCGAGTTTGCGTCGTCGATTTCCAATCTCTCCCTGATCGGTTTGGCGCGCGCATGCTCGGGCTCATCTCGAATGGCTACGGCACGGGGACGTGATCGAAAATGCGCTTCACGATCGCGTCGGATGTGACGCCCTGGGCTTCCGCCTCGTAGGTGAGAAGAATGCGGTGCCGCAACACATCGGGGCCGATTGCCTTGATATCGTCCGGCGTCACATACGCGCGGCCCTGCATCAGCGCCCAAGCCTTAGCGGCGAGCGTCAGGGAGATTGTCGCGCGCGGGCTGGCGCCGAACTGCATCAGCGGCTTCAGGTCTTGCAGCTTGTATTTCACCGGGTCACGCGTCGCGAAGACGACATGCACGATGTAATCGCGGACTTTCTCATCCACATGCAAGCCATCCAGCACCGCGCGGGCGGCGAGGATCTGGTCCAGTTCGATCACGCGGTCGACGTCTAGATTCGGCTTGGTGAATGCCATCGTGTCGAGGATGCGGCGCTCTTCCGAGAAATCCGGATAACCGACGATCACCTTCAACATGAAGCGATCGACCTGAGCTTCGGGCAGTGGATAGGTGCCCTCCTGGTCAATCGGGTTTTCCGTCGCGAGCACGAGGAATGGTGTCGGCAGTTTGTGCGTCTCGCCGCCAAGCGTCACCTGCCGCTCCTGCATCGCCTCGAGCAGCGCGCTCTGCACCTTGGCCGGGGCACGGTTGATTTCGTCGGCGAGGACGATGTTTGCGAAGACCGGTCCCTTCGTCGCGTGATACTTTCCGTCGCCGGGGTTGTAGATCAGCGTGCCGACGATATCGGCAGGAAGGAGGTCGGGTGTAAATTGGATCCGGCTGAACGACGCGTGGATCGCCGAGGCGAGCGTGCGCACGGCGAGGGTCTTGGCGAGACCCGGCACGCCTTCGAGGAGCACGTGGCCATTGGCAAGGAGGCCCACGAGCAGCCGATCCAGCAGATGCTGCTGGCCGACCACAATTCGTCCGACAGTTTCACGGAGGCGGGGAATCCACCCGGCGGCTTCACGCACGCGGGAGTTCAGCTGCTCAAGGGTCTCAGTCATATTTGCGAGACGGGCAGGCCCGTCAGGCGCGCCGCAAGGACAGCGAATTGCTGATATTCAGCAAGAAGAGAAAGCATCGGGGCAGGAAAAAAGCGGGCGGGTGTCGCCACCACGCCCGCTTTCTTGAAATCTGCTGCCGGGGTTATTTCTTTGGCGCGACCCAGTTCTTTACGAACTCGATGCAGGCCTT
>CBHXZU010000142.1:0-10403 GCA_966125105.1 uncultured Prosthecobacter sp. | reverse complement strand
TCCGCGCTGCGAATGATCGCTTCGAGCATGCGCTTCTCGGTGTATTTGCGCGCGCCCTTTGAAATCTGGATGATGAAAGGAGCCTGGCTGTCGATGCAGCCGCGGAACAATCCCATCGTCTGCTCGGCGTTATTGATGTTGTAGGCCCCGATCGCGAACTTCCCGTAGGCCACCTTGAACAACTGTGCGGTGGTGACAATCATTGCGGCGCGCAGAAAACGCGGAGGGAGGCAGGAGGGCAAGCGCTTTAAAAGCCGGACACAGGTGGAAGCTCGCGCAATCGCGGCAAGATGCAGTGGATTTGCAGGCGCGAGGCCCGCAGCGCGATGTTGAAGGTGAATTAGATGTCGGCCTCTCTGCTGCGCAGAAAGCGCCAATTTTGCGTTTAAACCGCGCGCAGGCTGCGCAAAGCGATCCAGTATAGTGAAAAAGGGTCCAAAATACCGCAGATTTTATTTTGCACGTTCCGATTAATGTGCTTTCCGTCCGGTAAATCGGAAGCGGCATCGCAGGTAATGCGTCCCCGGAATGGTGGCGGTCCGAAGCGCATTTTTTCATGAAGCACCATCCGTCACTGCTGCTCAGTTCACACCGGCCGCGTCCTCTTCACCGCCGGATTTCCGCAATCGCTCTGCCTGTGATCGCCCTGCTCGCGCCGGCGGTCTCCCATGCTCAATTGTATTGGGACACAAACGGCACGACCGCTGGAACCGGAACGCCGGGAACGGCGGTGTGGAATACTGGCGCGACCTGGAGCGGCGACGCGACGGGCGTGGCGGATCCAACGTTTTGGGTGGACGGATCGACCGCGATCTTCTCCGCGGGCGGAGACCCCGCGGGCGCCTGGGCGATTTCGATCAGCGGTTCGGTTCAGACGAATGCGATCATCTTTGCCGGCACAGGAAATACGACTCACACAATCAGCGGCGGAACAATCGATGGCGGAATTGGAAATCTGCTATTCGATGCGACGGCAGCGGGCGCTGCTGGCGGGCGTTCGAAAACGATCTCCGCAGTGATAGCTGGATCCGGGGGCGTGACGATTGCGGCGAATGGCGACATCTCCAACACGGGTGGCGGTTCGAACACGGTGTTCGCGCTCAGCGGAGCAAACGTGTTTACGGGCGGCGTCACGATCACCTCGGGCGTTGTGTCTGCTGCCTCCAACTTCGGGGACTTTTCGAACGCCGTGAAACTCGATGGTGGCGGCCTGGTGGCGACGGTGAACACCACGCTCGCGCGGAATCTCGAAATTGGCGCGGCGGGCGGAACTTTGCGTTCCTACGGCGCGGTGACGAACTTCACGTTGTCCGGCAATATCACCGGCACTGGCACGATCAACCGGACCGATGGCGGCACGGCGATCTTTACCGGCGATCTCAGCGGATTCTCCGGCACGTTCCGGCAAAGCGCCGGGACCGCGGTCTTTGCCTCCGCGACTTCGCCGACCGGATTGGTGGAAGTAAATGCCGGGACGATTTGGATCGGAAACAACGGCACGGACGGAACGCTCAAAAACGCGAGCGCCATCAACCTCGCGGCAGGCACGAACATCTACATTCGCCGTTCGGACACGATAAACGCGACGGACGTTCTTCCTTCCACGATCAATTTCGCGGGTGGATACAACGTAGAGTTCAACCCGACCGTTGCGACTGGCGTGCTGAACTTCGACCGCGCGCTTGGAGCCGACACCGCTGCCGGCCAATTGCGCGTTTCCGGCGGCACGCTGAAGCTCGGTTCCGCAGCGAACGTGATTACGGGAACGATTTCCGTTGGGCTCCAAACCGCCGCGAATCGGGGCGTTTTGGAGATCGCCGATGGCGCGACCGTTTTGACCCGCTTCATGGATCTTGGAAACGGGAACAATAATTCCGGGACAGTGAATCAGACCGGAGGAACCGTCACGATTCAATCGGGTGGGAATGGTTTCCGTCTCGGGCATTGGGCGAATGGAACGAGTCCCGGCACCTCGTACAATCTCTCCGGCGGCGTGCTGGATGGCAGCGGCCTGATCGGCAATGCGGGCGATCTTCAGTTGATGAATATCGGCTGGGACGGCTTGGGAACGATGGTCGTGGGAGGAGGCGCCGGATCTGCAACGCTGAAGGCGGTCGGCATCATGCTCGACCGCAACCGCGCGGGAGCCGGCAGCACCGCCTCGACGTTGACGGTTTCGCCAAATGGCACGGTGGAGATCGGCACCCGCGGCACGATCGGCGTGGGGGCGAATGATGCGATCATCCTGAACGGCGGGACGCTGAGGGCCGTGGCGGCGAGCACCTGGAGCGCGGAGCTTTCTGCCGCATCCGGCACCAACTCGATCATCGACACCAATGGCATGCCCGTGACGATCAACCGCTCCCTCACGGGCACCGGCACAATCGAGGTGAATGACTCGGTCGGCGCTGGACCTCTCGTATTCGATTCAGGCGCGGGAACGCTCAATGTGGCTCCGGGCATCGGAGGATCTGCGCAGATCTCAAAGATCGGCGCGGGCACGCTCGTGCTCACCGGCCTCGGCGCAGCGAACGGATTCTTTGCCGTGAACGCGGGGATCCTGTCCCTCAAAGGAGGTTACACCGGGACCGTGAGTGTGGGAGACGGAGCGGCCATCGAGGGCGAAGGTGTCGCCGGCCTATTGGTGATGGGTTCCACGACTGGCGCGACCTTGCGGGCCGACCCGGTGACACCTGGCGCATTAACGGTCGCCGGAGATGTATTCCTGAGTGCTCCGACGGCGATTGCGTTCACAACGGGGCCCACCGTGGTCGGCGCGCCAATCACCGTGCTGCAGTATGGAGGTGGGATTGTTGCGCCGGAGAACCTGGTCTTGCCCGGCGCGGATAAGTACCGCGCTGCAGTGATCACTTCCGATCCGGGCAAGGTAACGGTTTCGCTAGGGAACAAGAATCTCGTCTGGAATGGAACCTCCGGCGGGGAGTGGCAGGTGGGCGGCGTGCAACGCTGGAATGCGAGCGAAGCAGACGCGTTCTATTGGGGCGACACGACGCGGTTCGATGAAACTGGCGCGACTACGGCGATCACCGTCACTGGCGAGGTGCAGCCTTCGGTGATGGTTGTCGATTCGGTTTCGAAAAACTATTCGTTCACCGGGAGCGCCGGGAACTTCATCGGCGGACCTGGTACCCTGATCAAGAAGGGATCTTCGATTCTCACTATCAATGCATCGAATACCTACACGGGCGGAACCGTGATCAGCGCGGGCACGATCGATATTCAAAACGCCGGATCCCTTGGCGTCGGGACGGTGACGGTGGGCGATGCCGAGAGCGGTTCGGCTGACATCTCGCTCTACCTGAAACCGCTGGACAACACGACAGCAGGGCGCGTGAACTTCGCCCGTCAGGTGATCGTTTCTTCCGCGGCAACCGGAACGGTGACGCTCGGTAGCCGAACCAGCACGGGCGGTGCGGCGGACAATCATCAATTCACGAATATCGTGCTGCAGCGCGATGTGATCTTCGACTCGAACTCCTTCGATCGAACAGACTACGAGAACATCAGCGGCACGGGGAACATCATCGTCAAGGGCACCGGCCGATCCATGTTCATGACGGTGAATACCTTTGTCGGCGATCTGACGGTATTGGGCTCACTGCAATTGGGAGCGAACTCTGGGGCGCTGAACGTTCTGCCTGACACCACGAATGTGACCGTCACTGCGCCGGGTCTCTTCAATCTGTCGTTCGTGGCGAACACGACGGAGACGATCAACACGTTGAACGGCAACGGCACGGTCGGGAACAATGGCGGGAACGCGAACATCCTCGGAATCGGCGGCGCGACGGGAACGGGCGACTTCTCGGGGTTGATCCGGAATGGCGGCGCGGGCGCATTCGGCATCACGAAGGTAGGCGCGAATACGCAGACGCTGTCGGGCCTGGCAAATACCTACACCGGTGTGACGACGGTCAATGGCGGGGTGCTGGCGGCGTCTGTCATTGCAAACGGCGGGGTGAACAGCTCGATCGGCGCTTCGACGAATGCCGCGACGAATCTCGTCGTGAATGGGGGCACGCTGCGGCACACCGGAACTGCGGCAACGACGGATCGATTGTTCACGATTGGCACAGGAGGCGGTGGCATTGAGGCGTCGGGGACGGGACCGCTGGTCATCGCGAACACGGGTGCCGTAGTCCTCGCCGGCACGAACGCCGCGCGGACTTTCACGCTCGGCGGAACCAATACTGGGGATAACACGTTTGCCTCCATCCTCGGAAACAACGGCAGTGGAGCGACCGGATTCACGAAGTCGGGAGCCGGCACATGGCTGGTCACGGGCGCTAATACTTACACCGGCGTGACGACGGTGGCCGGTGGCATCCTCAGCGTGAACACGCTGGCAACGGCGGTGTGACCTCGCCGCTCGGCCAAGCCGCGAAGGCAGGCGCGAACCTCGTGCTGAATGGAGGAACGTTGCGTTACACGGGCGCAACGGTGGCAACGGACCGCGCGTTTCAAACGGGCGCGACGGGTGGAGCGATCGACGTCAGCGATCCCGCGGCGGCAGTCACGTTTGGTTCCAGCGGCACGACGTTCGCGCTGGCGGGCACCTTAACGAAGACTGGTCCCGGCACGTTGCGACTCGTGAGCTATACGGGGTCAACCGCGGCGGCCGCGAGCGATCTTTCGATCCAGGGCGGCGTCGTGGAGTTTGGCACCGGGTATTTCAACGCGAGCCCGTTTGGCTATCGGGCGCTGAGCATCAACGTGGCGCCGGGAGGAATTCTGCGCACGACGACGGCGCACGCGCTGGGCGGCGATAACATCGACGCCGGCACTTCGTGGGGGCAGGTGCGGCTGCTCGGGGGCACGGCGCAGTTCAATGGGTCTCAATACATTTCGGGTGGAACCGTAAATGGTGAAGGACGGCTGGTTCTCGAAGGCGGCATTGTCGAAGGCAGCGCCGACCTGCGCGGCCTGAACAGCACGGTGACCGTGCTTCCAAGCGCGACGACCTCGGAGATCCGCAACAGCGGCGGGATTTCGCTCCAGTACGGCGGACTGACTTTCGATGTTGCGGATGGCGTGGCAGTCACGGACCTCGCGGTGAAGAATGCGATCACCAGCACCAATGGCATTACGAAAATGGGCGCAGGGTTGATGGAGCTTTCCGCCATGAGCAACTATGCCGGGCAGACCGCGGTGTACGATGGCACGCTCTCCGTGAGCGGCAGCATTACCGGGGCGGTAACCGTCGCGGGGGGAACGTTGGACGGAATTGGTTCGGTCGGCGGCGTCAGCTTGAACCTCGGCACAGTGACCGCGGGCGGCAAGGGGATCGGAAATCTCGCCACCAAGGATCTCTTCCTTTCGGGCGGAACGATGGCCTTTGACCTGAGCGAAACCGGAAGCGACCAATTGCTCGTCACGGGCTCAGTCGCTTTCGGCGGTCCGGTGGAGTTGGCGCTGCGCTTCTCGAACGCCTTCACGGAGCCGTTCACGTTTACCTTGGTGAATAACGATGACATCGATGGGATCTCGTTTGGCTCCACCGCCGGTCTTTATCTCGGAGGCACGTTGATCGAAGAAGGGGTGGACTTCGCCTACACGAGTGGAGCGGCGACGCAGATTTTCCACCCGAGCTACGAGGGCGGGGACGGAAACGATTTCACGCTCACGGTTGTTCCGGAACCTGGAAGCGCTGTGTTGCTGCTTGGCGGGATGGGGGCCGTGCTCGGATTCAAGCGGCGGCGGCGCGAGGGCGGTGGACGGTAAACGGAGAGTGGCGCTCCGGACGGCGCGGAGCTGAACCGGTATGACGAACTACGTTCGACCCGTAGCGATTTTGAACTTCGTGTGACGCGAATGGCGCGAAGATGGGAACCGCAGATCACAGGTTGATGTTCTCCCCGTTCACGTCTTCACGCGTGTCGCGCAACGGAGGCGAATTGCTGGCCTGGAGCCTCGATGTCGCGCTGGAAAATTGAGCGGGTTCGATTGCCACGCTGTTGTGTCGCCACCTTCAGGGCTCTGCGCTTTGGTGGATCTACCCAGGGCGTCGCTCATGCTTCGCTTCGCCCTGGGCTGGCTTGTACTTGGGCCTTTGGCCCGCCGATGCGGGCGTGCCCCGACAAAACGCTGGCTAATCTAACCGGCGACGGCGAAGCGGGGGCTTAGGTCGCGTTGGGAGGCGACGTAGACTTCAATGGAATGGGCCTGGCCTCCGGCGGCGGTGACCTGGTTGCGCACGGCGGTGCTGGCGAGGTCTGCGGAGTTACAGTCGCGGCTCAGATGGCCGAGGATGGTCCGCTTAATGTTTCCTCCGAGCATGCCCGCGACGACGTTTGCGGCGGCGGCGTTGGAGAGGTGTCCGTGGCGCGACATGATCCGCTGCTTGGTGGACCATGGGCGCTTCGTGCAATTCTGCAGGAGGTGCTCGTCGTGATTCGCCTCGATGACGAGGGTGTGCGCCTGCTTCACGCGCTCGCAGGCGAGCTTGGTCGCGAAGCCGAGGTCGGTGAGGAAGCCGAGCGCAGTCGACTCGTGATGCAAAACGAAACCAACCGGGTCCATCGCATCGTGCGGGACGCTGAAGGTCTGAATGTTCACGTCGCCGATCGAGAAGTCGCTGCCGGTCATAAACACGCGCCAATCTTTGGCGCATTCGGGTGATTGCCGGCGCAGCGCCTCGGCGGTGAGCGCGTTGCAATAGATCGGCGTGTGAAATTGCCGGCACCATACGTCGAGCCCGCCGGCGTGATCGCCGTGCTCGTGGGTGAGAAGGATTCCATCGATCTCGATCGGGTTCACCCCGCATGCGGCGAGGCGCTGCTTGATTTGCAAACAGCTCAGCCCGCCATCGATGAGCAACCGAGTCTTCGGCGTCTCCACCAGCGCGCAATTGCCTGCGCTGCCGCTGCCGAGAATCGTGAGAAAAAACATCTCGCGCACTCATGCGCTGGCGGGCGGAAAAAGTCGAGTCGCGAGCGGTGAAAAGCCAGCTTCCCTATCGGGTCTATTCGGCGTTGATCCGCTCGACGTGACGATTCTCTGGCTCTTCCCTTGAGCCGAGTTCATCCTTGAATGGCCCGCAGGCACCGCTCTGGCGAGCCATGATACGGCGCAGGCGTGCTTGCCAAGCTTTTGCTGAACGCGAAGTCCGCTCTCGGCATTTCGCCATCTGCGATAGTTTTTGGACAGGCTCTAAGCGGTGCTGAGGTGATGCGTGAGGATCGCGACAGCATGGCACAATGTCCCGACGACTTGGGCTGCAAGCACGCTCGGCCAGTCCCTGGAGGAGAAAACCTTCATTTCGTGACGAGATTAACACGTGCGAATTCGGTCGTTTTTCGCTCCAATCAGAAGCCATGGCTTACCGCCGCAAAACCTGGACGGAGAAACTGGCCGATGACAAAGACCTCCCCAAGGTGAGTCGCATCGATGGAAAGATGAGCAAACGTTGGGGCGAGGGAACGGTGGTGATTCCTGCTCCGCGTGAGGTGGATGAATTGATGAGGAAAATCCCGCGGGGAGAGGTTGCGACGATCAATGACTTCCGCGCCGAGTTGGCGGCGCGGCATGGAGCGACGATCGGGTGTCCAATTACCACCGGCATCTTTGCCTGGGTCGCGGCGCATGCGGCGGCGGAACAGGAGGAAGAGGGCAGGAAGCGGGTGACGCCGTGGTGGCGCACATTGAAGACAGGCGGGGAGTTGAATCCGAAATATCCAGGCGGGGCGGAGGAGCAGGCGCGTCGTTTGCGCGCGGAAGGGCACACGATAGTGCGCAAAGGGAAGCGCTGGTTGGTCGCAACTGGCGTTCGTGACAAAGCTTTGTGTTAACTAAGAAAGCGTCCGCTCATGCGTTTTGAATCTATCGCCCCAGCGCGTCCGAATATTCGCACTATGAAACGGTTGTTCCAGATCTCTGCGGGATTGATTTTGCCGCTCACGCATGTGGTGGCTCAAGCGCCTGCGCAGCCAGCGCCTCTGGTTGCTCCTGCGGCCGCTGCCACTGTTGCTCCCGCTGCCCCGGCTGTTCCCGCCCAGACCAAGCAAACGCTGCCGAAAAAGGACAAGCACCGGAAGAACTCCGATGAGTTCTTCCTCGGGCCCGTGGTTCACCTCGAGTTCAAGTTCGATGGGGAAGAGTGGGAATATCTGAAGCGGGACCAACGCCGGTACGCCGAGGCCACGATGATCGAGACGTCGCAAGACGGCAAAAAGAAGATCTATGAGAAGGTGGCGGTGAAGCTGAAGGGCGCGGCGGGGAGTTTCCAAGGTCCTGACGGCAAGCCTGGGCTGACGGTCAACTTCGACAAATACAAAGGCTCGGAGCGTTTTCACGGGATGGACAAGTTCCATCTGAACAACGGCTCCCAGGACGGCAGCCTTTTGAATGAGTATGTGGGCGGAGAAATCTGCCGCGCTTCCGACGTGCCGGCTTCGCGATGCACGCACGTGATCGTGAAGTGGCAGGGCCGGGACCTGGGCCTCTACTTGTTCAAGGAGTCGTTTACGAAGGATTTTCTCAGCTACTTCTTCGAGGAGAACAAAGGCAGTCTTTACGACCCGCACTTCGTTTCGGAGATCGATGGCAACCTCGAGAAGCAGCAGGGCGCGGACAAGGAGGATCGCTCGGATATCAAGGCGCTTGCTGCGGCGGCGCGGGAGGGGGATCCGAAGGTGAAGTGGCAGAAGCTTTACGAGAAGCTGGATGTGGATGAGTTCCTGCGCTCGCTGGCGATGGAAACGTTCCTCTGTCACTGGGACGGCTACAATTTTAACCGAAATAATTACCGGATCTATTTCGACCCGAAAACGGGGAAGGCGCAGTTCTTCTGCCACGGGATGGACCAGATCTTTGGCGACGCGAACTCGCCGATCATGCGCGACCCGGGATCGATGATCGGCCAGGCGGTGTGGAGCAATCCTGACTGGCGGACGCATTACCGGAAGCTGGCCGAGGAGATTTACACGAAGGTGCTGAAGCCCCGGGACTGGGACGAGGTCGTGACCAAGCAGGGAAAGAAGATCCAGGAGGGGATGACGAAGTTCATCAACGAGAAGGCCGCGAAGGATTACCAGGGGCAGATCAATGCGGCGCGCGATCGCGTGGTGAATCGTGTCATGGCAATCGGGAAGCAGTTTGGCGATATGCCCAAGCCGTTTGATTGGCAGGGCAACGTGGCGAAGCTCGGGCCGAAGCAGTGGCGCAATGAAGGCGGGGGCGCGTTTGGCGAACTAGTGATCGACGGACAAAAGTGCATGCACATACGGGCCGATGGTAGCGCAGCGGCGTCGTACCGCCGCAACGTGATGCTCGAGCCGGGGCGCTACCGTTTTGAGGCGCATATCAAGGTTGCCAATGTGGATGGGCCCGGTGACAGCAGTGGCGAAGGGGCGGGTCTGCGGATCAGCGGAGGCACACGGAATGGGGTGAACGGGCTGAAGGGCAATTCGCAGTGGCAGAAGGTTGGGTTCGAGTTCGACTCCACTGGCTCTGATGTTGTTTTGGTCGCGGAACTTCGCGCGCCGAAGGGCGAGGCGTGGTTTCAGATGGACAGCATGCAACTGGTGAGGCTGCGCTGATCCAGACGGCGACGCCGAGGGGCGGGCAGACAGGATTTACGGGATGTTTTGGATTTGGGGTTTGCTCTTTGCGGAGCTCGTTCCGCGTAGGGGACCTGCTTGATGCGTTTTCTGCAGTCTGAATGGCGGCTTTTGTTCGATGCACGAAAAGCCGGTCATCCTGACCGAGTGCAACGAGGAGAGCCGTAGCGAAGACAGCCGCCAGGCAACGACCCCGAGCCATTCACGACAACTGATTCGCCGACCACGAGGTTGTCTTGAGTGACTGGGAATCTTTCCTGTTGCCTCGACTTTTTAGAGTTGTTCCCGGCGATGAGTCTCTCGCGAGTGGCCCGGGGGCCTTCAGTCGCTTAGGCTCCCCCAGGATGACTGGGCTTTTCTTGCCGCGCCATTTCCCTCGACGGAGTCATTAAGATTCTTGTTCAACAAACAATCAGCCGGAACGGCTTTTCAGGGGTCAGGATGACCGGCTTTTTCCTGCGCAGATCCTCACACGCCCATTCCTTGCGATTCTAGTTCAACAAAAAACCGCCGGAACGGCTTTTCGAAGATGACCGAATTTCGAGGAACGAGCGGCGTTTTTTGCGGGTTCTGACTGTGAAGACTGCATGAGTTATCCGCATGCGCGCTGTACTGCAGCGAGCGGAAGTAATGACGTTTCGGTGCTTTAGCTCTTGAGTGCGTCGCGCTCGTCGGGTCGTCGCGGTTCATTTGCATGCCGCCGTGTGCGCCGTGCTCGCCGTGGTTGAAACCTGCGATTGAACGGATGTGAAATCATCGGAGCCCTAAGCTGGCGCGATTTGGGTTGTTCACTATGTTCGCCAGCCTTCGAATGAATCGTTCGTC
>CBHXZU010000141.1:0-10407 GCA_966125105.1 uncultured Prosthecobacter sp. | reverse complement strand
GCCCAAACTCAGATCGAAAACGCCTGCGCAGCTTCGCGCAAGCCACGCCACTCCTCGTGCCGCTGGGCTGTATGAATCCCGGCTACTTCGCAGACCGTCTTTATTTGGTGCTATCATTCCGGCAAATGCTCCATAGTTTCCGCCCGTCCATGGCTTTCCTCGTGCCCCAGTGTCCCAGACTTAAGAAGAATCGATAGAGTGCCTGTGAACGAATCCGAGGACCGCTACCGTTCGCTTTTCAACTCCATTGACGAGGGATTCTGTACGATCGAATTGATCTTCGACGAGGCTGGCACCCCGATCGACTACCGATTTCTGGAGTTGAATCCCGCCTTTGAGGAGCACACCGGGATGGTTGGCGCCTTGGGGCGTCGCATGCGCGACATTATCCCAGAGCACGAGCAAAGCTGGTTTGATCTGTACGGGAGGGTGGCCACGACCGGGGAAGCGATCCGCTTTGAAAACTACTCCTCGGTGCTCAAGCGCTGGTTCAGTCTCTATGCCTTCCGCGTGGATCGCCCGGAGCAACTGCATGTCGCCGTCATTTTCACGGATATCACGGCAAAAAAGGCGGAGAAGGTGCGCGCGGAATTCCTCGCGAATCTTTCCAAGGACCTCGCTGGCGCCAATAGCGAGGATGAGATCATTCAACTTGCGACGGAAGCGACTGGCCGGCACCTGGACGTGGATCGCTGTTATTTCGTGGAATTTTCCGAAACCGACGGTCGCATCCACGTCAGTCACAACTGGGTGCGCGGCGATCTGCCGAGCCTGCAGGGGGAATACTCGCTCTTTGATTTCGGCGGAATCGAATGGTGGAACCAATACACGAGCGGAAACTTCGCGGTGGAGAACGTGGAGACCCATCTGCTCACGCGTGGCAAAGCCGATAACTATGCGGCCATCGGCGTGCGAGCCTATGCGGTGCAACCATTTCGGCAGGAGGGCGCGCGCGCCGTTGCCCTGGCCGTGGCAGATTGCAACCCCCGCGCCTGGACCAAAACAGAATTGAGCCTGGTCGAGGATGTGGTTGCGCGGGTGTGGCCACTCGTAGCGCGGACGCGGGTGGAGAAGGCGCTGCGCGCGAGCGAAGAACGCGCGCGCCACATGGCGGAGGAGGCACTCTCGGCTTCGCGGGCGAAGGATGATTTCCTGGCCGCACTGAGCCACGAACTGCGCACGCCGTTGACACCGGTCCTGATGACGGTTTCCGCCCTGGAGGAGGAAGAAGGCCTGGATCCGATCGTTCGCGAGGACATCTTGATGATCAAAAGGAACGTGCAGCTCGAGGCACGGCTGATCGATGATCTCTTGGATCTGACGCGAATCACCCACGGAAAGTTTCAGATCCGTCGCGGCCCCGTGGATTTGCATGCGCTGCTCACGCAGACAGAAGACATCGCGCGCGCCGACGGGCTCGGCAAAACCGTGCACATGGAATACCGGCTGCACGCCGAGCGACCCAATGTACTGGCGGACGGCACGCGCCTTCAGCAGGTGCTCTGGAACCTGTTGAAGAACGCCCTTAAATTTACGCCGGCGGGAGGCAAGGTCACAGTTTCGACCAGGAACGAAGGAGACAATTCGGTGGTCGTCGAAGTGGCTGATACGGGAATCGGGATTCGGCCCGAGTTGCTGCCGCACGTGTTCAACGCGTTCGAACAAGGTGACCAGCGTGGCAAGCACCGCTATGGTGGATTGGGTCTCGGCCTTGCCATCTCCAAAGCAATTGTAGACGCCCACGGCGGAACACTTGCCGCAACAAGCGAGGGCGTTGGGCGCGGGGCGACGTTTACGCTGAAGCTCGAGGTGGAAAACTAGGGCCGGCAGCGAGACGCTTCAACCGCGGAGACGCGCATTGGCTACCGAGTGCAGAGGGAAGCCCGTTCAATCCCGGTCGGCGGAAGTGAATAGGATTCCGGCGAAGCGACGAGGGCTCCATTTTAATGGAATTGTGGCCAACACTTCGTCAGCATCGGGGTTCATCTCGCACATGTTGTCCCGATCCGTCGTCCTTTTCATCGCTGCCTCCGTCTGCGCCCAGGCGGAACTGAAAGTCCCCGCGTTCACTGCTTACACCGAACCAGGATCCGGAAGCGCGCGAGTCTCCGAGCGTTCCGGAGTGAAAGGATGGGACGACCCGGCGCAGAAGATTCTTTGGTTTGGCGATCTTAAACAGGCGGGCAAACTGGACGCCGCGGTGGAGCTGACGCTCGCGCCGGGATCGTCCTCGAAGCTGCGCCTCACGGTGGCCGGTGAAACGCGCGAGGCGACTGCCACTGCTGATTCCTCCGGTGCCGCGAGCGCGAAGTTCGGCGCCTTCGGGATCAAGCAAGCTGGCTATACGAAGTTCGAACTCGTATCGCTCAATCCTCCGAAGACCGCTGCTGGGGATATCACGTCACTCACCCTCGAGGGTCCGGCGACACAGGACGCGCATTTCAATCTGAAACCCCGCCGCAATGCCGCCTCCGTGCACCTCGCATATCCCGTGGAGAAAGGATCGAAGGTCTCGGCATTCTACTGCGAAATGACCGGAGTGGAGGATCCCGTGGCGACCTATTACATGGCTTGCGGGTGGCACCGCGGTTACTTCGGCATGCAGGTGAACAGCCCGATTGAACGTCGCATCATTTTCAGCGTTTGGGATAGCGGGAATGAGGCGGTCGATCGCGCGAAAGTGGTGGATGCGGACCGCGTGACGCTCATCGCGAAAAGCGAGGGTGTGAACTCCGGAGACTTCGGGAATGAAGGGACCGGGGGTCACAGCCATCTCAAATACCCGTGGAAGACTGGGGAGGTGCAGCGCTTCGTGGTGACTGCGCAGCCGACCGACGCGACGCATACGGTGTATGCGGGTTATTGGTTCGACCCGGCGAAAAAGGAGTGGATCCTCATTTCGAGTTGGCGTGCACCGAAGGATGGCAGCTGGCTGCGCGGCCTTTACAGCTTTAGCGAAAACTTCGGCGGTTCCAATGGCCACCTCCAGCGGAAGGCGCTCTACGGAAACCAGTGGCTGCGCACCGAAGATGGGAAATGGAGCGAGGTAACGACGGCGAGCTTCAGCCATGACGGAACCGGCAAAGCCGATCGGCTGGACCGCTGCATGGGCGTGGAAAACGGGCAGTTCTTCCTCTCGAACGGCGGCTTCGTTCCGGGTTTCACGAAGTTTGGCGAAAAGTTCACGCGCCCGGCGACCGGCAAACCACCAACCGATTTCAATCCGCCGCCGCTGCCTCTCGCAAAATAGCATCCCCGAGATCTGGCCGATATACTCGCGCGCGAAGCGGAAAGGCGGCGCCCTCGCCGCCTTTCGGCGAAGCCGCACCCTATTGATCTGCTTAAAACATCCTCGTTTCCCTTGCCGCGGGAGAGTTCACGTCCTACGGGGCAGACGCTAATGGAACTGCTGATCCTCGTTGCGCTCGTGCTGATCGCGCTCGTGCTCATTCCTTTCGGACTTCCGGGTCTGTGGCTCATCCTCGCATCCGCGCTTGGCTACACGCTGGTTTTTCGCGGAACGATCGGCTGGCCGACGCTTGCAGGCGTCACGTTTCTCGCCGTGCTGGCCGAGGTGCTCGAGTTCACGCTCGCTGCGAAGTACACGAGGAAATACGGAGGGTCATCGCGGGCCACGTGGGGTGCAATCTTCGGCGGGATCGCAGGCGCGGTGATTGGCGTTCCGGTGCCGGTTGTAGGGTCGATCATCGGATCCTTCGTCGGAGCTTTCGTCGGCGCACTCGCGGCGGAACTCTCGAAAGGCAGCTCATCACGCGACGCCACGAGGTCGGCGAAAGGCGCGGTTATCGGCCGCGCCGTGGCTGCAGCGATGAAACTGGCATTTGGCATCGCGATCGGCGTGTGGGTGATTTGGGCGGCTTGGATCTGATCGCGGCTACGGCGTCAGGCGGCGGATCAGGTCGCGGACGGCGATGGCTTCATCCAACCGAGCGGCGCGGGTGTGAGCATCCTGAATTGGGGTGAGTTGGTGGACGGACTCCGCGGCCAGGCGCGCCACCTTCTTGCGAGTCGTTTGGCGGAGCTCCGCAACCATTGCCAGGTGCCCCTCGAGTTGTTCCCGCGCTTCCGCTGGCAGGGCGGCGGGCCATGCGGGCGCGGCATCCTTGGTCGCGATGTGCAGTTTTCGCGCGGGAATGATCGGGGCTTCCCCGACGGGCACTGGTTTTGGCGAATCACAGATCGCTGGCGGTGGCCGGGTCGCTCCCACACCGGCGGAAGGTTCGTTTTCGGCGAGATCCTGGTCTTCGTCGTCCAGCGCTTCCACTTGGTATCCGGGGTAACTGCTCCAGTTACTGGAAGTGACGCCGCTATGCGTCGAACCGATGAACTGTGGGTGATTCGGAATCGTAGTGACTTTCACAACGCCAGTCTGTCCTGTTTTCAAGATGCCGGCATGCACGGCGGCAGTAGCCAGGGTGGAGTCGGACGTGTAGACCCCGGTGCCGTACAGCGTTCCCGAGTCGGTGCCGGTTACCCGGAAGAATAGAACTTCACCAGTCGGACCGCTATTGTAGAGACGTCCGGGATCCGACTGAATCTCGCGTCCGATTTCCGCGAGGCAACGGATTGCGTCGCGAATGGCCACGGCTTCATCGAGTTTGGTTCGACGGGTGTAATCGGCCTGCATTGTTTCGAGTGCAGTTGTGACTTCACGTCGCAGATCGCGGATACGGGCGTGGGTCTCTTTCCATGCGGTGGACTTCCCTGCGCGATAGCGAGCGAGAATCTCCTGTGTCTCGGCGAGCAGCCGGTTCTTTTCGCCGGGATCTTCAGCGACTCGCGGCCCGGGCAATGCCGGTTGCCGCTTCTCGAGTTGGTCGATCCGAAGTCGAAGGGCGTCCATTTCCTTTTTGATTTGCTGTGTTTCTCCCGCGGGCGGCGAGTGAGATTCATCGACCGCGGACGCAGAGAACGGCTGCGCCAAGAGGCTGATCACGGACAGGGCGGAGAGAAGAGAAGTTCGGAGAGATTTCATGTCTCACGATGGCACCGATGGACGCTGCGATTTGTCAGGATCATGTCAGGTGATCGTGAAAGAATGTATGGCAGAACGTGGTGCGAGTTCCGTCTCCTTGCGCCGCCGCAACGTTCTCGTTAAAGGCTATGGCGTGAATCTACTTCGGCGTCATCCGTTCCCGGTGGTCGCTTGGTTCGATCAAGTCGTGGCCGTGTCATTCGCGTTCCCGGAGTCGGTTCTGCGTCCGCTGGTGCCCGCTCCCCTCGAAATCGACAACTACGACGGGCTTGGTTTTCTCACCGTCGCCTTGGTGTGGACCCGCGACCTGCGGCCCGCGGGATTTCCAAAGCAACTCGGGCAGGACTTCTTCCTCTCGGGCTACCGGATCTTCACGCGATTACAGGACGAATCGGGACGTCGTTTGCGCGGGCTGAGAATTCTGCGCAGCGAGACGGATCAACGGCGCATGGTCTGGATGGGAAATCTCCTGACCCGCTACAATTATCGGCATACCCATGTGCGATGGGAACGGGAGGGAACGCTTACGCGCATACGGAGCACCGGGCAGGAAGGGCTGCCATCGTTGGACCTGGCATTCGACCTATCCAAACCTGCGGAGAACCTGCCGGCCGGTTCGCCGTTTCCTGATTGGAAAACGGCTCGGCGTTTCGCGGGGGCGATGCCGTTCACGTTTAGCCCAGAGGGCGATGGCAGCGTCACCGTCATCGAAGGCACTCGAGAAAACTGGACGCCTCGCCCAGTCCGAGTTTACGAATGGAAAGTGGCGTTGTTCGGTGAGCCGCCGTTCGAAGGCGCGACTCCTATCCTCGCGAACGCTTTCGCGGTGGAGTCGATCCCGTATCGATGGGAGCGGGGGCGTGTCGTTAAATTTTCCGCGGCAGCATGAATCAACGCGGAAAGTGGCAGGGGATGTTCACGATCATGCGGCTGAATTGGCCGTTCTATGCAGCGGCGGCCGCAATTTTGGTCGTGTCCGTGGGCGGCATGATTTTCACAACGAGCGTTCCAGTTCGAATTGCCTGCCTGTTGGCAATTGCGGGATGCCTTTGGTTTCTCGTGGGCTCTCTCAGCGTGGCGCACCTGGTTTACGATCGGTCGGACCTTTACCGGTGGCATTGGATCGAGCGCGCCTTCCGAGGCTTGATGCCCGAGCGATTCATCTTTTGCCACGCCGGGTTGGATGAAGCGTCCGTGCAACTGCGGCAGCACCTCAACGCGAAACATTGGCTAACCCTGGATCATTATGACGCCCAGCTGATGACCGAACCTTCGATTCATCGCGCGCGCCAGCTTTTCCCCCGCGTGCCAGAGACAAAGGATGCGCCGTTTGACCGCTGGCCCGTCGATGCCCCGGCTGCTGATGTGGTCTTTGGCCTGCTTGCGATCCACGAGTTCCGGAGCGAGTCCCAGCGCGCGGCGTGGTTTTCCGAAGCTCGGCGCCACCTTGCGCCAGGTGGACGCGTCGTGGTGGCGGAGCACACGCGCGAAGCGGCCAATTTTCTCGCGTTTGGGCCGGGTTTTTTCCACTTCCATTCACCGGCGAATTGGCGTCGCTGCTGGAGCCGCGCGGGCTTGGCGCTGCATGACGAGTTCCAGATCACGCCGTGGGTCCGCGTGTTTGTCCTCCGGAGCGCGGAATGATCGAAGTCCTCGCGATTGCGCTGCGCGTTGCCGGGGTCGGGCTACTGTTTCTGGCCGCTTTGCACATTCCGATCGGGCGTGAGTTGCGGTGGCGCGAGGATGCCTCGAAGCTGACGCCGGCAAACCGGGCGATCTTTCACGTTCACACGCTCTTCATCTGTCTGGTGATCATCATGATGGCACTTCCTTCGATGATGGATCCGATGATTTTCCTCGAGCGAACACGCGCCGGCGCGTGGTTGAGTTGGTCGTTCGCGGGATTCTGGGCCTCGCGCTTGCATTGCCAGTTTTTCGTCTACGGGCCTGAGTTGTGGCGGGGCAAGCAGCGGGAGACGATCGTGCATTGGGTCTTCACCGCGCTTTGGACCGCTCTTGCAGTGGTGTTCGGCCTCTGCGGCTGCCATCAGGCCGGCTGGTTAGTGTGAAGGTTTGGTTGCCGAATCGTCAGGCGCGAGTGCCCAAATCCAAACGAGCGAAAGGAAGATGGCATTTAATGCGACCATCCCCGGCGCCGACAGAAGAAGGTCGCGTGCTCGAGCGATTTCCACGGAATTCATCGCGGCAATGCCGATCGTTTGAACCGACGCGCAGACGCGACGATTCCGACGGCTGTAAGCCCAAAGTCCCAAGAGAACTTCAAGGGTGCCCACCGCCATGGTGATCGGACCGGCCCATTCCTCTCCCAACACTCGACCCACGATGGCACGATGCCGCGGAATTCCTTCGAGAAGTTTACTGTAGAGTCCGTGAAAGACCCAGACGGACCCGATTAAGACTGTAAGCGCGACGGACAGCCACGCGGAGACAAACCGGAAGGACCTCTTGATTTTTCTAAGCTTGGCGGTTTTGTCGCGCTGCTCCTGCAAAAGGTTAGCCTGGATTCAGCGAGAAGCTTCCGCTTCCCGCCCAAACCCGTCACGCAATTTCCGAGTTGAGCCCTCACAAGAACATGGCTGTGAGACCTTCCGGTTGTTTATAGGGAAACTGAAGGGACCTGAGGAACGCTAGAAGGCGCCGTCGCCGTTCCGCGCCTTTACCTGCTCAAGGACGGCACGAGTGCGGTCGATTGGGCGTCGGATACTCGACGTGCTCTGCGGGGCCGGAGCGCTGACGGCAGGCGCTGAGCTCGAAGTCGAAGTCCCTGCGGTTCCAGTGCTTGCCGGGACGGTTTTCTCGAACTCCGACATCGCGTTATTGACGGACCGGTTGCCGTCCGGCGCCAAGCGCTTCCCATAAGCAAAATAAACGATGGCAACCACTGCGACGAGGCCGAGGAATTTCATAAGGGCGTCTAAAGCAGTCTCCGGGCCATAGCTGAAACTGGCGTAACGGAAGGCGTTGGATCACAATGTATCGGCGAAACCGGGCGAGGCGCCCGTTTTCGCAGGCAGGCTTGCGGTTTGCGCGCCCTCCAACCTGCGGATTCCGCCGTCTCATGCTAAGGTCGAGACCCGCAGAAAGGTAATTGTATCTGCCGTTTCGTTCATGAAGTCAGCCCTTGTAGCCACCGTCTCCGCCGTCTCCATCGCGCTCCTTCCGGCACATGCCGACGAAGCTGATCGCGTGGCTGGGGCGGAGATCTTCAAAAAGATGTGCGCCGACTGCCATGGTGAACGTGGCCAGGGAGTTCCGAACAAGTTCGATGAACCGCTCTATGGCGAACGCTCCATCCATTCGCTCGCCAAGCTGATCGATAAGACGATGCCGGAGGACGAGCCGGAAACGCTCGATGCCGAGGGCTCCCGGAAAGTAGCCGCCTACATCTACGACGCCTTTTATTCGCCGATGGCGCGGGCAAAGCTCAATCCGCCCAAGCGGGACTTTGCGCGGCTTACCAATCGCCAATTCCGGGAATCCGTCGCGGATCTCGTGGGCAGCTTCGGGCAGACCCAGGCGATCGGGGAGGGCAAGGGCCTGACTGGCCGGTATTTCGATTCCGACGGAATGAACAAGCGCTCAAAGCAGAAGCTGGAGCGCATCGATACCGGGATTGACTTCGACTTTGCCGAGAATTCGCCGGTCGAACCGCCGGCGCTCGTCACGCCGCCCGAGTTTGTCGGCCCGCCGCTGCAACAGACGGCGAAAGGGATGAATCGCGAGCAGTTCTCGATCGAGTGGCAGGGCTCGCTGATCGCGCCGGAGACGGGCTGGTATGAGTTTCGGATTAAAACGCGCAACGGTGCCCGTCTTTACCTGAATACCGATATCGGCGCCGGGGACAGCAACCGCCGGGATGACAGTGATGGCAAGCGCGCCACGGCCACCATCGATGGCTGGGTCACTACCGGCCAGGATATCCGCGATGAATCCGCCCGCGTGTTTCTCCTGGGCGGACGCGCCTATCCGCTGAAGGTCGATTACTTCAAATACAAAGAGAAGCTCGGCTACGTGCGCTTCGAGTGGAAGCCGCCGCATGGCGTGTGGGAAGTGCTGGCCGCGCCTTATCTCTCACCTTCGTCGGCGACGCGGGTGGCGGTGGTGAGCACAGAGTTTCCGCCCGATGATGGCAGCGTGGGCTATGAGAGGGGAACGAATGTCTCCAAGGACTGGCACGAAGCCACGACCCGGGCTTCGCTGGAAATGACGGAGGAGATCGTCTCTCGGCTGCGGCGGTATGTGGACGCCAAGCCTGACGCGCCGGATTACCCGGAAAAGCTCAAGCGATTCGCCGCCACTTTCGCAGAACGCGCGTTTCGCCGTCCGCTCGATGACGTGAGGCGTTCGCTGTATGTCGATCAGCCGTTTTTGGGGGATACTGCGCCCGAAGTCGCGATCAAGCGATCGATTCTCCTGATTCTGAAGTCGCCGCGCTTCCTCTATCCGGAAATCGGCGACCAAGGTGATCAGTTCGCCACCGCGTCACGCCTCGCGCTTGCGTTGTGGGATTCCATTCCAGATTCCCCGCTGCGCGAGGCCGCGGCCAAAGGTGAACTCCACACCCCGGAGCAAATCCGCGCGCAGGCTGAGCGCATGGCGCAGAACCCGCGGACCAAAGCGAAGGTCGGGGACTTTTTCGCCCACTGGCTCGCCATGCAGGAGGCGGAGGATCTCAGCAAAGATGCGAAAGCCTATCCTGGCTTCTCGCAAGAGATCGTTACCGATCTGCGGCGCTCGCTGGAGGCGTTCGTTCGCGATGTGATGTGGAGCGACGCGTCGGACTACCGTCAGCTCATCCTGTCCGACACGATCATGCTCAATGAACGCCTGGCGAAGTTCTACGGCGTTCCGTTCCCGGATGGCGCTGCTGGAAAGTTCGTTCCGCTGAAATTCGACCCAGCGCAGCGCGCCGGCATCATCACGCATCCTTTCCTGCTGTCGATGCTTTCGTATCACAAGAGCTCGTCACCGATTCACCGGGGCGTGTTCCTCACGCGCAACGTGCTTGGCCGTTTCCTCAAGCCCCCGCCACAAGCGATCGAGTTTAACGAAGATCGCTTCGACCCGACGCTCACGATGCGGGAGAAAGTCACGCAGATCACCAACAAGCAGGCGTGCATGGGCTGCCACGTCACGATCAATCCGCTCGGCTTCGCGCTGGAGAACTTCGACGCCGTCGGACGCTTCCGCACGACGGATGCAAACAAGCCGATCAATCCCGTTACCGACTATGTGACCTCGGATGGCGAAACGTTGAAGTTTACCGGCCCACGCGATCTCGCGAAGCACACCGCGGAAAGCGAAGACGCCCGCCGCGGTTTCGTGCGCCAGATGTTCCACTACATGGTGAAGCAGCCGATGCTCGCCTACGGCGGCGAAACCCTCGAGCA
>CBHXZU010000140.1:0-10468 GCA_966125105.1 uncultured Prosthecobacter sp. | reverse complement strand
TGCGGAACTCGTGTGCCAGGAAGTGAGCACTGGCCGGGAACTCTGGCGCTCGGATCTCGGTGGCGGGTTTGGTCGCGCGAGCCTGCTGCAGACTGGGCAGGGCGTACTGTGCCTGGGAGAGTTTGGGGATCTCGCGTGGATTGAACTATCACCCAAGGGCGCGAAAGTGCTGAGCCGCACGCGACTCTTTGCCGCGCCGGAAACCTGGACCCTTCCTGCGATCAGCAACGGACGTCTATACGTCTTCCAAAACGAGTCAGGCCGGGGCGGGACGAAGCCGCGCCTAATCTGCTACGATCTCCGCGCTAAATGAACATCGTTCTGCTGACACCCGGGACAGGCAGCTACCACTGCGGCGTGTGCATGCGCGACAACGCGCTGGCGAAGGAATTGATCCGGCAAAGGCACCACGCGGTGATGCTCCCGATGTATCTGCCGCTTACGCTGGATGAAGAGGCCGCCTCGCCCGAGATGCCGATCTTCTTCGGCGGCATCAGCACGTGGCTAAGAGAGAAGATCCCTTTCCTTCGGAAAATGCCGCGATGGCTCGATCGCGCCCTGGGCAAGCGCTGGCTGTTGCGCCTTGTTGCAGGAAAGGCGGCGAAAACGGGTGGGCCGGAGGTGGCCGGGATGACGATCTCGATGCTGAAGGGCGAGGAAGGCAACCAGGCGTCGGAAATCGATGAGTTGGTGAAATGGCTTCGCGTGGCGTTTGATGGAAAGAAGCCCGATGCGCTTTGGCTTTCCACGGCCTTGCAGGCGGGCCTCGCGCGCAAGCTCAAGCGCGAGCTCGATATTCCGGTCATTGGATTCCTTCAGGGTGAAGACACCTTCCTTGACGGTCTCGGCGATCGGGCGCCTGAAGTGTGGAAGCTCCTCGCCGAGCGCATGCGCGATGCGGACGCCTGGGTTGCGCCGAGTAACTACTTTGCTGAGTTAATGGCGCGAAGGCTTGGGTGGAACGCCACGATGCGGGAAGAGCGTGTGCGGGTCATTCCGAATGGGATCTGCCTTCGCGAATACCTCGCCGATGACGCCTCTCTTCGTCCTGCCGTGCCGACCATCGGCTACCTCGCTCGCTTCGTTCCGGGGAAGGGAATCGGCTTGCTGATTGAAGCCTTCATTCTGCTGAAGCAACGCATGCCAGAGGCGCGGTTGCGTTGCGCAGGATCGATGACTGCGAATGACGGCGTCTATGCGGAGAAGTTGAAAGCGCGGGCGCGCGCGGCGGGGGTGGAGGACTCGATCGAATGGATGCCGAACGTTTCGCTCGAGGAAAAGGTGCGCTTCCTCCGAAGCGTCGATGTGTTTTCCGTGCCAGCGACCTACAGCGAGGCATTTGGCCAATACGTAATTGAAGCCATGGCGTCGTCGACGCCAGTCGTTCTGCCCCGGTCATCGGCTTTCCCGGAAATCATCGAGCCGCACGCCGCGGGCGAGTTGTTCGAGTTGGGCGCATCGGAGGGCGAAAGCGCGGCCAATCTAGCTGCACAACTCGAGTCGTTGCTGCGTCGCCGCGAGGAAGCGCGGATCATGGGGGAGCGCGGACGAGTCGCTGCGGAAACCGAGTTTTCCATGACGCGCCTGGCGGAACGTCTCGTGGAACTGACTTCATCCTTTTCGCCGAGCGCTGCTGCTCGCTAGTTTCCGCCGCCGATGCCCTACGAATTTACATTCAGCCGCCGCGTGGAGTTTGCGGAGACGGACATGGCAGGCATCGTGCACTTCGCGAACTTCTACCGAATGATGGAGAACGCGGAGCACGCGTTCTTTCGTTCGCTCGGCTTCAGCATCCACCAGGACTTCGACGGGCAGACGATCGGTTGGCCGCGAGTGAGCGCCACCTGCGACTTCTTTCGGCCGCTGCGGTTCGAAGAGACCGTGGATGTGCAATTGCTCGTCGCCGAAGTGAGAACCCGTTCGATTCGCTATGCGTTTCGTTTTTGGAAAAGCGAAGGTGGCGAGCGAGTGGAGGTCGCGCGCGGGCAAGTCGTCACCGTGGCCGCTGCGCTCGACCGACGCACTGGAAAGATGGGAGCCGTGCCGATCCCGCAAGCCGTGCGCGCGAAGATCGAGCAGGCCCCAGCGGAACTCGTGGCCAATTTTTCATCATCCCCGCTCAAGCAAAGCTGACCGTCAAACGATCAATGCACCAACGACTGCAATGTCCACCGCACCAAAAAAGTCTATGAATTGGATTCTCTACGCATTTCTTACCGTCGCCTGCTGGGGCGTGTACGGCGTCTACCTCCACCGGGGACAGACTGAAATGGCAATGATGCCTGGCGACCCCGTTGCGCGATGGAAAGCATTTCTCTTCGTCGGGTTTGCCTACTTCCTCGTCGCAGTGCTCGCGCCGCTAGCCATGTTGCGGATCAACGGAGCGTCGACGAACTTCTTCAATTATCCCGGTTCGGGCAAAACGTGGTCTTTGATCGCGGGAATCGTCGGTGCCGTTGGCGCATTTGGGGTGCTGCTGGCGTTTGGCGCGGCTCCGGCGCCGAAGGCAGCGTATGTGCCGGTAGTGATGTCGATTATCTTTGCCGGCGCACCGATTGTGAACGCGGTGGTATCAATGCTGTATCATCCGCCTCACGGGGGAATGAGCGCGATCAAGTGGCAGTTTTGGGCGGGTATCGTGCTGGCTGCAGTAGGCGGCAGCATGGTGGCGCTGTTTAAGCCCGATGCCCCGGCGCCTGCAGGCAAGCCGTCGGCTCACCCGGTTGTCGCAACCGCGAGCACAAATCCGGTGGAAGCACCGAAGCTCTAATTGCGCGACCGCGCCGTCCGGCGATTTTTCCGAACGCGGATTTAGAGAGACGCCTTACGCGCACGCGGGCGTTAGTTATTCACTGTGAGTCCAAACGAAGCATCCACGATCGAGGCGCTGAAGCGATTGGTCGCGGTGATCGCGAGTAATCGCTTTCAACGCGACCGGCTCGCGGGATTGGGTGAGTTCGATTCCCTCGCCGAGTTTACCGCCCGGGTGCCGCTCACGACGAAGGCCGATATCGTGGCTGATTTCGCGGCGCATCCTCCCTACGGAAGCAATCTCACGTTTCCGCGGGAGCGCTACACGAGACTTTGCCAGACAAGCGGGACGACGGCGCGTCCGCTCGCGATCCTGGATACTCCGGAGAGCTGGGAGTGGATGCTCGGAAATTGGGCTGCAATTTACGAAGCGGGTGGGGTTGCGCCGGGCGACCGCGTGTATTTCGCATTTTCGTTTGGTCCGTTCCTGGGCTTCTGGACCGCGTTCGAGGCGGCGTCGCGCTATGGATGCCTCTGTATTCCCGGCGGTGGATTGAGCAGCGCGGCGCGGTTGCGCGCGATTGCGATGCACGAGCCTCAAGTGCTTTGCTGCACGCCAACCTACGCGCTGCATCTTGCGGAAGTTGCGACGCGAGAGAAAATCGAGATCACGGGGTCCGTGCAGAAGATCTTCGTTGCTGGAGAACCGGGTGGCAGCGTGCCAAACGTGCGAGCCCGACTGTCGGAGGCTTGGCGCGGAGCGGAGGTTCTTGATCACTACGGGATGACCGAAATTGGGCCGGTGGCATTTCAGCGATCCGGCGACCCCGATGTGCTGTGGATCAATGAAGACCGCTACTTCGCGGAGATTCTTGATCCCAAGACGCAGGCGCCGGTGGCTGCCAATGAACCGGGCGAGCTCATCCTGACTTCGCTCGGGCGCAGCGCATGGCCGCTTCTCCGGTATCGCTCGGGCGACATCGTTCGTCGCAGGCCGGATGGCGGATTGGAAGGCGGGATCCTCGGTCGGGCGGACGACATGGTGGTTGTGCGGGGGGTGAACATCTATCCAAGCGCGGTGGATGCAGTGGTTCGGTCGGTGCCCGAGATCCTCGAGTATCGTGTGAAAATCGGGCGGCATGGGGAGCTTGCAGAGATTGCTCTCGAGGCCGAGGCGGATACGGACGACGCGATCGACCATCTCGAGCACGCGCTTACCGAAGCTTTCACCCTTCGCATCCCGGTCACGCGCGTGAATTGCGGCGCACTGCCGCGCTTTGAGCTCAAGGCCAGGCGTTGGCACGTGGAGCGGTAAGCTGGAGCCGAGGCGATGTCAGCCGACCAGGCGCCAGCATTGAAGGAGTGGTTCAACGCGCAGCGCTTTCGCGAAATTGCGGCGGAACTAGGTGAGCTTTATGCCCGCTTCGATCAGAAGCGATTCATGGGACTGGCCCTACCGGATTTGGATTCGCTCACACTCCTTCAGCGCTTGCGGCGAATGACCGAGTGTTTCCGTGAAACCCTTCCCGCCGATTATCGACAAGCGCTCCGCATTCTCGAAAAGCTCGCGCCGCGGATTCAGCACGGATTCGTCACGCTGGTGCTTCCGGACTTTGTTGCCTGTTACGGCCTGGAGGATTTCGACGCATCGATGCAGGCCCTCAAATTCTTCACCACTTTTGGTTCATCGGAGTTTGCGATCCGGCACTTCCTGCGGCGCGATTTGCGCAGGACGCTCGCGGTGATGGAGAAGTGGTCGCGCGACAAAAACGAACACACGCGGCGGCTCGCGAGCGAAGGTTCCCGGCCGCGCCTGCCGTGGTCTTTTCGCCTCGATGCACTCATCGCGGACCCGACGCCGGTCGTCCCGATTCTCGAGAATCTCAAGGCCGATCCGAGCCTCTACGTCCGCAAGTCAGTGGCGAATCACCTCAATGACATCAGCAAGGACCATCCGGCTTGGGTCATGGACCGATTGCAATCCTGGCCGCTCGATGAAGCGCACACGCGATGGATCGCCAAACGCGCGCTGCGCACATTGATCAAGGCAGGGAATCGGCGTGCCTTGCACCTGATGGGGGCGGGCGGCTTACCCGAGGTTCGCGCGAGTAATTTCGAAGTAGCTCCCCGAAAGGTAATCCTTGGCGGGCGAGTCACGCTATCTGTCGAAATCGAAAGCACCGCAGCGCAGCCGCAGCGACTCGTGATCGATTACGTGGTGCACTACGTGAAGAAATCCGGCGGCACTTCCGCGAAGGTATTCAAATGGAAGGAAGTCGTGCTCGGCGCGGGCGCCACAATTTCTCTTTCCCGATCACAATCCATCCGAAACTTCACCACGCGGGTGCATTATCCGGGGCGGCATCGCGTTGAGTTGATTGTTAATGGCGAACGTCTTGCGGAATCTTCGTTCCTCCTATCCTTTCGGTGACGCCAAATATCGCTTGGGGAGCAGGTTGGTCGGCGTTATTCTAAGCATGGAATGACTGCTGTTGAATGTCGGCTGAATGGTTCCTGTTCCCGGCGACAGCGTAGTGCCAATTTCGCGGTAGCCATCGGGTGCCTGGCACCCCCGGTCATGAACACGAGGAGATCCAGTGGGTATGCCGAAAACCTTCACCAAGCCCTTGGCTGAAGCGCGCGCCCCTGTCGCCGGCGAGGCAGACGAGCGGCTGCGTGTGGCGATACGTGCTGCGAACGTAGGGTTGTGGGATTGGGACCTCCGGACGAACGAAGTCTATTACTCTCCCGAATGGAAACGGCAGATTGGATACGAGGATTCCGAGATCGCGAACGAGTTCGAGGAATGGAGAAAGCGGGTTCATCCCGATGACTTGGACCGCGTCCTGCGAAGGGTGGAAGCTTACCTGGCGAAACCGGGGCCGGATTACGAAGTCGAGTTTCGGTTTCGGCACAAGGACGGCGGGTATCGCTGGATCCTCGCGCAAGGGTCGCTCGCGCGGGACGAGGACGGCAGCCCCGCGCGATTCCTCGGCTCGCATGTGGATATCACGCAGCGGCGTCGCGTAGACGACGTGTTGCAATCTTTGGTCAAGAGCACCGGCGCGATTGGCGAAGTGTTCCTCGAGAAACTCGCAAGTGAATTGGCCGGAGCCCTGGCCGTGAACTTCGCGTTTGTGGGGGAACTTCAACCGGAGAAGCCGGGGATAATTCGGTCGCTCTCAGCCTGGAGGAATGGGCAGCCGGCGGAAAGCTTCGAATATAGTCTCGCGGGAACACCGTGCGAAGACGTGGTGGGCAGGGAGCTTTGCGTTCATCCGGCGGACGTGCAGAAGCTGTTTCCCAACGACGCGATCCTCGCGGAGCTCAACGCGTATGCCTACATGGGAGTGCCGCTGTTTGGATCGCGAGGGCAGCCCCTGGGTTTGATCGTGGTGATTCATGACGCGCCGATCACAGATATCGGCCGGGCGAAATCGATCCTGAGCATCATCGCAGGACGAGTGGGCGCGGAATTGGAGCGCATCCGGGCGGAGCGGACGCTGAGGCACAATGAAGAGCTCTTCCGTGCCATTGTTGAGGACCAAACCGAAATGATCGTGCGGTGGCTTCCAGACGGCACATGCACGTTTGCAAACCAGGCATTCTGCCACGTGCTCGGAAAGCAACCGCGCGAGGTGATTGGATCGACGTGTGTGCCGTCGCTTTCGGAGCAAGGAGTGGATTCGATCCAGAGCCGAATCGCCTTCCTCAGCCCCTCGCATCCGGTAGCCACGTACATCCACGAGAGCACATCACCGACAGGGAAGATGTTGTCCGAGGAGTGGACCGACCGGGGGATTTTCGACGCGGACGGAAAGCTGGTGAAGGTTCAATCGACAGGGCGCGATATAACTGAACGCAGGCGCGCGGAAATTCGCATTCACCAATTGAATCGCGTTTACGCGCTGCTGAGCAACGTGAACGAGACGATTGTTCGCGAGAGTGATCCGCAGCGGTTGTTTGATGCCGCATGCCGCATCGCGCTGGAGAAGGGTGGGTTCCTGATGGCGTGGATTGGCATGCGGAATCCAGAGACGGGTCTGCTCAGTGCCGTAGCGAATGAAGGCGCATCGGCGGACACGCTGGCGATTCTGAGGCGAATGTTTGAGGATCCGCGAGGAGGGTGCGCCTTTACCGCGCACGCCATGCGAACGGGCGAGCATGCGATTTGCAACAATATCGCCCTGGATCCCGCGGCCGCGCCGTGGCGCGAGATGGCATTGGAGCGTGGATACCGATCCCTCGTTTCGCTGCCGATCAAAGTCAGCGGTGAATTGGTCGGAACCTTCAATCTCTACGCGGGAGAACCGGACTTTTTCGATGAGCGGGAATTGCATCTTCTGGACGAGCTCGTGCTCGATCTAGGTTTCGCGCTGCAGGGGCATCTGCGCGAGGAGGACCGGCAGAATGCGGAGACTGCCCGCGAAGAGAGTGAGGAACGTTTCCGGCAGCTCACCGAGGCCATCCAGGATGTCTTTTGGATGGTGGACGCGCAGAAGAACGAGGTGCTCTACGTGAGCCCGGCATACGAGCAGATTTGGGGGCGGAGTGTCGCCAGCCTTTACGAATCACCGAGTTCCTGGACTGACGCGCTGCACCCGGACGACCGCGAGAGAGTTCTGCACGGGGTTGCAAACCGCGCGAACTACTCGGCGTTTGACGAGGAGTATCGGATCGTGCGCCCCGACGGCGAGGTGCGGTGGATTCGCGACCGGGCATTTCCGATCACCGATCCAAAAGGAACGATCCAGCGGGTCGCCGGGGTGGCGCGCGACGTCACGGAGCAGCGCACGTTGCAAGAGCAATTCAGGCAGTCGCAAAAGATGGAGGCCATCGGGCAACTTGCCGGCGGCGTGGCGCACGATTTCAACAACATCCTTGCCGCAATCATCATGCAGACGGAGCTCGTGATCATGAGCCCGTACGCCACGGAGGCGATCCGAAAGGATCTTCGAGACGTTTGCGCGGCAGCCGAGCGGGCGGCGAGTTTGACTCGTCAATTGCTGCTCTTCAGCCGGCGCCAGGTTCTGCGAACGCAGTCGCTCGATCTGAATGCGGCCGTGACAGATCTCGCGAAGATGCTCCAGCGCATCATCGGCACAAACATCAGGCTGCAGCTGCATTTGCATGGCACGCCGCTGCGAACGAGCGCCGATGCTGGCATGCTCGACCAGGTCATCCTCAATCTCGCGGTGAATGGCCGAGACGCGATGTCGGAGGGTGGACAGTTGATCATCGAAACCGCCGAGAAGTTCGTGGACGACGCATTTGCGCGCCTGAATCCGGACGCCACACCCGGGCACTACGTGTGGTTATCAGTGACCGACACCGGCAAAGGAATCGCGCCAGAAATCCTTCCGCACATTTTCGAGCCGTTCTTCACGACAAAGGAACCGGGCAAGGGAACGGGTCTCGGATTGGCGACGGTGTATGGAATTGTGCGGCAACACAGGGGCTGGCTGCACGTTTACAGCCAGGTAGGGGAGGGCACGAGCGTGCAGGTCTTTCTGCCTGCTGAGACGGGGAAGGGGGAGGAGAGATCCAATCCGGCACAACCTGAGCCGGCGCCGACCGGCAGCGAAACGATCCTGCTCGCGGAAGACGAAGATGTCGTGCGCAGGGTGGTGCGCATCGCATTGGAAAAACATGGTTACAAGGTGCTCGAAGCTTCCAGCGGGGACGACGCTTTTGCGTTGTGGCGTGCCCGCGGCAAAGAAGTGGACATGCTGCTCACCGACTTGGTTATGCCGGGACAATTGGGCGGCAAACAACTAGCGAAACAAATCCTCGCGGACCGGGCCGATCTGAAGGTCATTTTCATCAGCGGATACAGCCCGGAGATCGCCGGGCGAGACCTCGTCCTGCGCGGGGGCGAGAACTTCCTGCAAAAGCCGTTTAACCCGACTCAGCTGCTGGTGACGATTCGGAAGTGTCTCGATTCATAGGAGAATCGAATCTGGAAGGCGGAAGGGCAGGAAATACGCGAACGCGAATGAGAGGCTTTGCAGTTGCGTCCTTTTGGGTCCCGCAGCGTGTGGCTTAGGGCTTGTTCGGAAGAGATGAGGATCCTTCACACGCACGAAATGTCATGGAATGTAAATTCCGGTTTCCAAGGACATGTACGCGGTTTCCAAGGACGTGTTTCCGGTTTCCAAGAACGTGTTTCCGGTTTCCAAGGACATGCACGCGGTTTCCGAGGACATGTTTCCCATTTCCAAGAACGTGCACGCCGGTTCCAAGGGCATGTTTCCCGTTTCCAAGCACGTGCACGCGATTTCCAAGGACGTATGCGCGGTTTCCAAGGGCGTGTACGCGGTTTCCGAGGTCATGTTTTCGGTTTCCAAGGCACTGAATCCGATTTTCAAGGCGCGGCGCGCGGTTTCAAAAGCACACTGCGCCGGTTTCATTTCGCCGGGGCAGGATACCCAATCAGGGAATTTCGAGATCGAATCACCCCGATCCAATCTTCGAACGCTGGCACGCCGCATTTTCGCGCTTCCTCTTCCATCGCGCGGCGATTCAGGCGTTCCACGTAATGTTTTCGGCCTGCCGTGCTGTCCTCGTATTCGAAGACTTTCAGCCCATGCTCCCCGGCCAGCCATTTCGCTCAGCGCTCCGCCCGCAAAGCATACCCGCCGGCCAAGCTGCTCCATGGGTGGATCGTCACGCACCCGGCCCGGCACGGCGCGCTGGTCTTCGCCCGCATGGGATTCAGGTGAATGCAATCCGCCAGCGTTCGGTATTACTCTCCTTCCGATCCCTCCACCACGACGGCTTTATATCCGTCGCCGAACAGGCGCCCCCACTTTCGATGCCTCACATTGAAGCGCTGCGTGTATGCATTCCGGAGCCACTTCATTCGGCCACAAGGTTCGGCTCCGGCGTCTCGATGAAGAGATGGTGTGATTCCCCAGCACCCAGGCATGCACCCGCCACCCAGTCATCCCGCAGGCCTTGGCTAGCGTCGCCAGGAAAAAACGCCGATCGTCGTCATGGTAAATTCGCTCCCGTCGGTTTCCCCTCGCCATCACGTGGTAGAATCCCCTCCGCCAATTTTTGCCATACGGTGGGCATGAGAGCCGAATTAATGCCGGTCGGGGTCTTCGGGAGTGCGGTCCCCGTCCTGCGAGATCTCTCCACGTGATCTTTGCGATCAAAGCCGACTGAATGGAGCCGGAACGTGCCATCAGGCTGGACGCTGTAGCGGCGTCTTTGAAACGCATGTACCCCATTTGGCGCATGTGTTTGGCCCGCATGGTTGGGGTGCGTTCGCCCTTCGCCTAATTCCCGGTTTTCTCGATTTCCGGCACGCTGGGACCGCCATGAAAAACCAGACGTTGCCTTTTCTTGAAATGCTTGAACCCCGCATCGCTCCGGCCGCGGTGCTTACGTTTACCGACGTGGATGGCGACACCATCAAGATCGTCACCAGCAAAGGGACAAATGCCGAACTCGCGGCCGTGGTCAAGCTGACGGCCATGGGCATGGGGCAGGAAATCGACGGCATCAATCTGTCGGCCAACCCCGTATTCAGTGGCACGAATCTCAGCATCACGGCGACTACCCCGGAAGGTGGGGCCGGCGACGGCTTCGTCTTGGTGGATCGGATCGATGCGCTGGACGATGCAGGGGATGCAAATGACACCGGTCTCAATCTCGGAAGCGTGATCGTGGATGGGAAGCTGCTCGATATCGATGCGGGAACCGGCGAGGT
>CBHXZU010000139.1:0-10505 GCA_966125105.1 uncultured Prosthecobacter sp. | reverse complement strand
GGGGGAGTGGGCAGAGCTGGATTCGAACCAGCGAAGTCAGAGACAGCGGATTTACAGTCCGCCCCGTTTGGCCACTTCGGTATCTGCCCGTGACGTGGGGTCGGGGCTTATACGTACGACGCCCCAATCACGCAAGGGTTTCAGTGGAAAAAATCCACAGATGGCATTTCGGCGCCCGCTTTTCCTCTCATCGCCAGGGCGTATCCTGCTCCAATCCAAGCGGTGCGACGCTCGGCTTCATGATGTTATCCTTGTTGAAGCTGATCTGGTTGCCTTGTGCCGGAACTTCCTGAATCCAGCAGAACGATTCGGTCATCCCAAAATTCCGGGAGATCAGATCTTCTCCAGGTCGATTGAATGCCACGCCGATGATGTAGCGACCGGTGGGCGGAATCGAGACGGTCGCTTTCCCCTGGTCGTCGGTCGTGGCAGCCGCAACCTGGACCTTTCCCAATGAGTTGAAAGCCACGAGGGGATCGGTGGCCTGTTGCAGGTCCGCCCGGTTGCGCATGTACCGCAAATACACCTCGGTATTTGACCCCGGACCGGCGGTTGACGCCCGCGGTGCAGCGGCGGATGCGCGCCTCGTGGCGGGAGCCTTGCTGATCTCGGAATCCAATTGTTTCAGCACATTCTCGGTGCGTGCCTTCTCGGCGCCCATCCGCTCGGCTTTGTAGACTTCGCGGTTCAGGATCTCGTGGACGGTGGCAATCGCGGTGCGCGTGCCCTCGAGATCTGTCCCTTTGATCGCGGCGGAGCTGCGTTTCAATTCGTCCACGCCCAGCTTGTCGCGGAATGCGGCGAGCCGCTCCAGCGGCAACTCCTTTCCTTTCTGCTCCGCGACTTCTTCGTAATAGAGCAACGCGAGGTCTGCCAGGGATTCGATCGTTCGCCGGGCGGCACCAACGAGCCGGTCCAATCCCTGGTCGGACGCTTGCACTGGCTCGACGACCTCGGTGGCGATCGCCGGAAGTTGCTTCTCCAACTCCGCCAGTTCCTGCCGCAGTCTCACTTCGGTTTTTCGCCGCGTCAGCATGGCATCGAAGAGCCTTTGCCGGCCGGCGTCATAAGGAACCAAGACGACCTGGCCGGTCAGGTCTTTCACGGGCGCGGCGCCGCTGCTGACAGAAATCGTGAGCGAGCGCTGTGGAGGCGGGCCGGCGGGAGTTTTTTGGCACGCCGAAATGCCGAGGGCCACCGGGAGTATACATGCCGCGAGCTTGGAGAGAACCTGCATAGAACAAACCTAGTTGGGCCGCGAGGCTGCCATCGCCGTTCGCTAGGTCAATATCCCTATTTGGTCTCTTTCTTTTCTTTCTCAAGAAACTCCAGGGCTTTCTTGCGGACGACTTCGGCGGTGATGGCGAAACTTAGTCCGGCCGCGCCTTGCCGCTTTAGTTGAGTAACGCCCGAGAGTTGTCCGGCGAGATCGAGGATGGGACCGCCGCTGTTCCCTGGATTAATGGCGGCGTCGGTTTGCAGGAGGTTTTCGTAGGCGCGGTCCCCGGTATCGATATCGCGGGAACGCGCGCTAAGGATTCCTCGCGAAACCGAGGTGCCAATGCCGCCAGGATTTCCGATCACCACCATCGTTTGCCCGAGCATATTTGGTGAGAGTTTGTCGAGAGAGATGAAGGTGAATGGCTCTGTGCCTTCCACCTTCAGCAGAGCGATATCCACGGCTTCATCGCGGCCGACGATGCGCGCTTTGAGAGATTGCCCGTCCTGCGTCAGCACGTTCAGGCGAGTCAACGAGCCTTCCACCACGTGCGAATTGGTTATTACATGGCCTTTGGCATCGATGAAGAAGCCGCTGCCGACACCGCGGCTGGTGGAGATGTTAACCACCGCGTGGTAGGCTTTGTTTACCATTCTCACGAGCGGTTCTTCTTCTGGCTTGGACTGCGCGTTTGCGACGGAAGCGATGGCGAATAGGAGGAACGCCCGCATCAGGAAACGAACTGGGTGGCACATGCGCGAGGTTTGGCCATCGAATTGGCGAAACGCAACGGCTTTCCGGAATCCGTCCGCATCATCGGTGGGGCGCGATGCAAACACTGCAGCACACGTGGACTTATGAATATTGCCAACATCAGAGAATCGGATGCCGACTTCCAGATTCTGGAGACTACGGGACGCACGCAGACCGCCACGATGCGGCTGAAACATGGAGAAGCGACGAGCGACAAGCTCGAAGCTCATCCCCATAGCGACCAAACGGTCGTGGTGCTGGAAGGCCAGTTTGTCGCGGAGGTGAATGGGGAAAAGACCACGCTTCGCGAAGGTCAAAGCCTGATCATTCCCGCCGGCATGAAGCATCGCTTCCTGAACGACGCGGAGCAGCCGGCGTTTGCTTTTACAGTTTATGCCCCGCCCGCGTACCAGACGGACGATCCAACGTAAGAGGTAATCGCCATGACTTCGCAATCGTTCTGGCGCGAGACGGCGCCGTCGCTTCGCTTTCCGTCGCTCGATGAGGATCTAAAGGCCGATGTGGCGGTCATCGGCGGCGGCATCACCGGGCTCACCGCGGCGTATCTGCTCTTAAAGGCGAGGCGGTCCGTAGTGGTGCTGGAACGCGATCGCGTGGGCGGTGGAGAAACGGGGCAGACCACCGCGCATCTCACTTATCAAACGGATACGCGGCTGTCGGAATTGGTGGATCGATACGGCGGGGATCATGCGCAGGCCGTGTGGGACGCGGGCGTGAGCGCGATGGATCAGATCCAGGAGATCGCGCAGGCGGAAGGAATCCAATGTGAGCTGGCACAAATCCCGGGATTCCTGGTGGCCGCGCGCGACAAGGATGCAAAGAAGGAGGCAGAGATCCTGCAGCAGGAGGCGATGCTCGCGTCGGAACTGGGCTTCGATGCGAGCTTCCTCGACGCGGCGCCGGTCTCGAGCCGGCCGACGATGCGCTTGGGGAACCAGCTGAAGTTTCATCCGCTAAAGTACCTCGCGGGGCTGGCGGGGAAAATCATCGAGATGGGCGGGCGCATCTTCGAGCAGAGCGATGCGTCGGAGTTCCAGGATTCGCCGCTGCTGGTGAAAGTGCGCGAGCACGTCGTGCAGTGCAGTCATGTCGTGTTGGCCACGCATGTGCCGTTGCAGGCAACGCGGAGCATGCTGAGCGCGACGCTGCTGCAATCGAAGCTGGCGCTTTACTCGACCTACGCGATCGGCGCGCAGGTTCCCAAAGGCGCGGTGCCGGAGATGCTGTGGTGGGATACCTCAGACCCGTATCTTTATCTCCGGGTCGAGAAACGCGACGATCACGACTACGTGATTCTCGGCGGGGCGGATCACAAGACCGGGCAGGAACAGGACACGGAGTTGCCGTATCGGCGGCTTGCGACGGAGCTGGGCTTCCTGGTTCCTGAGGCTATTCCGCAAAACCGGTGGTCGGGGCAGGTGATCGAGACGGTCGATGGGCTGCCCTACATTGGTGGGATCGGCGGCGGATTTTTCCTCGGCACTGGCTTTGCGGGGAACGGCATGACCTTCGGCACACTCACGGCGATGATGGCGCGTGACGCGATCACCGGAGTGAAGAATCCGTGGACGGATTTGTTTGCGGTCGACCGGAAGAAGCTGTCGGCGACGTGGGACTACCTGAATGAAAACAAGGACTACCCATACTATTTGATCAAAGACCGGCTTGCTGGCGGCGAAGAGGGTGGCGTGGCGCGCGTGAAGCCGGGTGAGGGGAAGGTGCTCAAATTAAAGGAGGGCAAGGCGGCGGCGTATCGCGATGAGTCCGGCTTGCTGCACATGCATTCGGCGGTGTGTCCGCACATGGGCTGCATCGTGAAGTGGAATGAAGCGGAGAAATCGTGGGATTGCCCGTGCCATGGCTCGCGGTTCAAAAGTACTGGGGAAGTGTTTGGCGGCCCGGCGGAGAGTGGGCTGGGGCAGTGGAAGGGTGGGGCTTAAGCAAACCGTGAAGCGGCAAACGTTGTGGCTTGCTTGCCAAAGCTGCGATGAACCGGGCCGATCTCGGAGAAGCAAGAGTAGCCGGGCGATAGGTCGAACTCGGTTTGAGCATCGCACGTTCGCGCCACGTCGCTCCTCAGCTTTGGCAAGCCACGCCACAAGGTTTGGCGCTTCGCGCAATTCTTTGAGGCTAGAGCCGGGCCGGCTCTGCCACTTTATGCTTTCTCCACGCGGTCTCCCACGCGGATGGGGCCGCCGGTGATGATGCGGGCGTTTAGGCCGCGCAGGCGGAGTTCGCGGCCGATGGGGGAATTGACGAAGGTCAGGGCAGCTTCGCCGAAGCGCGCCTTGAACTTTCCGCACCCGAGATGCGGCTCGGCGGTGATCTCGATCATCGCGTCGCCGATTTTCAATCGCGAGCCGGCGGGAAGGTTTCCAGCGCTGATGTCGAAGTCGACGTAGAGCTGATCGCCCGCCAACGGCCAGCGCTCTTTGGTCGCGGCGATCAGCGCGATGGCGCGCGAGTTCATCAGCGTGAGTTGCGCGTCGCGGTTGGCGCTCCGATCGGGGGTGCGGCTGCTGCCGCGCGAAAACCAATTGTCGCCGCTCAACCCTGTTGCGGGATCGAGGATCGCGTGCTCGGCCAGCTCGCGGGCTTCGGTGGCCGGGCGTTTCACGATCAGTTCCAAGGTCGACGCATCCTTGGGTGCCGCATGGATGGCGGGCAAACCAGCCTCGAGTTGATCAGCCGGGACATGCATGGGCGGAATGATGCGCGGGAAATCGCGCGGGGCAAGCGGGTTGGGTTTGGATTTCGGATTGCGGATTGCGGATTGCGGATTGCGGATTGCGGATTGCGAGATTGGGTGGATGGCACGCAAGCGCACTTGCGGAAAGGAGGGCGGGTCTTCGCCCCGCCGGGCGGGATTGTGGGCGCAGAGCTGTTCGGATTACCCGGAAGCACCTTTGCCATTCGAATTATAGGGGAAGTAGCTTGTGGGGAATTGGATCGGAAGTTTTTGTCGGATGACCCTGGCCCAATGCCGGCCGATCCTGACTCGATGCCGGGCGATCCGGGCTCTGTGCCGGGTGATCCTGGCGAAATGCCGGGTGATCCTGACGCAATGCCGGGCGATCCTGGCTCAATGCCAGGCGATCTGGGCCCAATGCCGGCGATCTGAGCACCACTGAAACGAATCTGAAGCGTGCTGAGGCGCGGATGGCAGCGTGACACCGCAGCGCTCACAATGACTTAGGCTCTTTGCACTTCCCGTCGCTGGGTCCGGCTGGTAAACGGACGTTCATCCGCGCCGACTCACTTCTCGGGTGGGTGTCATCGCAAGACGCAGCGCTGGCCTAGAGTTACGTTGCCAGCAGTGATGTTCCCCCCAAAGAACTCAGTCGGGTTCACGAATGAACAAGCACCTCCTATCCGAGCGAGATATCTGCAGTAAGTTCATCACTCCCGCAGTGGTGAGCGCAGGCTGGGATCCCATGCTTCAGATTCGCGAGGAGGTGAGCTTCACCAAAGGGCGGATCATGGTCCGCGGAAAGCTCGTCGCCCGGGGCAAAGGCAAGCGCGCCGACTACATCCTCTATTACAAGCCGAACCTCCCCATCGCGCTCATTGAGGCAAAGGACAACACCCACAGTGTTGGCGACGGCATCCAGCAAGCCCTCGAATACGGCGCGACGCTGCACATCCCGTTCGTCTTCTCGTCCAATGGCGACGGCTTCGTTTTCCACGATCGCACCGGCCTCGGCACCCAAACGGAAACAACCCTGGCTCTAAACGCCTTTCCGAGTCCGTCCGAACTCTGGGCAAAGTATCGCGAGTGGCGAGGCCTCACGCCGGATCAGGAATCGATCGTCCTTCAGGACTACTTCGACGACGGCAGCGGCAAAGCGCCACGATACTACCAGGTGAATGCCATCAATGCGGCCATCGAGGCGATCGCCAAAGGGCGCAACCGTCTGCTCCTGGTGATGGCGACGGGCACAGGGAAAACCTACACCGCCTTTCAGATCATCTGGCGCCTGTGGAAAGCCGGGCGCAAGAAGCGCATCCTCTTTCTCGCCGACCGCAACGTTCTCGTGGACCAGACGATGGTCAACGACTTCCGCCCGTTCGGAAAAGCCATGGCCAAGCTCAGCACCGATGCGAAGACCATCGAGCGCGCTGACGGCACGGAGGTGAAGCTCACGATCGCTTTAGATAAGAAGCGTCGCATCGACACCGCCTACGAAATCTACCTCGGCCTTTACCAGGCGATCACCGGCCCCGAGGAACGCCAGAAACTCTTCCGCGAGTTCTCCCCGGGTTTCTTCGACCTGATCGTGATCGATGAATGCCATCGAGGTAGCGCTGCCGCGGACTCCGCATGGCGCGAGATCCTCCAGCACTTCTCCTCGGCCACCCAGATCGGCCTCACCGCCACGCCCAAGGAAACGGAATACGTTTCCAACATGCACTACTTCGGCGACCCGATTTATACCTACTCGCTCAAGCAGGGCATCCGCGATGGCTTCCTCGCGCCTTACAAGGTGATCAAGGTTCATATCGACCGGGACGTGGAAGGCTACCGTCCGGAAAAAGGCGCCGTGGATCGCGACGGGAACGAGATCGAAGACCGCATCTACAATCAGAAGGACTTCGATCGCAGCCTGGTCATTGATGAGCGCACGAAACTCGTCGCGAAAAAGGTCTCCGACTTCCTACGTGAGAACGGTGACCGCTTCGCCAAAACGATCGTCTTCTGCGTGGACGAAGAGCACGCCGCGCGCATGCGGCAGGCGCTCATCAATGAAAACGCCGATCTTTGCGCCGAGAACCACCGCTACGTCATGCGCATTACCGGCAGCGATGCCGATGGCTGCGCGCAGATCGGCAACTTCATTGATCCCGAGTCTCCGTACCCTGTGATCGTCACCACCTCGCGCCTGCTCTCCACCGGCGTGGATGCCCAAACCTGCCGACTCATCGTGCTCGACCGCGCGGTCGGCTCGATGACGGAGTTCAAGCAGATCGTGGGGCGAGGCACCCGCATTCACGAAGATACCAAGAAATTCTACTTCACCCTCATCGATTTCCGCGGCGCCACGAATCACTTCGCCGACCCCGACTTCGATGGCGAACCCGTTCAGATCTACAGCCCCGGTCCTGACGACCCAATTGCCCCTCCGCCGGAAGAAGAGCCTCCCACCGGACAGGAAACTCCCGAAGACGATGACGACGAGGAGCAAACCATCCTCATCGATCCCTTTGAGCCGCCTCCGAATATCGAGATCCCGCCCGGCACGACGCCGCGCTCAAAGATCTACGTGAATGGCGTCGCGACGAAGATTATTGCCGAACGGATCGAATACCTCGACGAGCACGGGAAACTCGTCACCGAAAGCCTGCGCGACTTCACGAAGAAGGAGCTGAAGAAGCGCTTCACCAGTCTCGACGACTTCCTCACGCAGTGGAAGGAAGCCGACCGAAAGCAGGCGATCATCGACGAACTCGCCGCCGAAGGCCTGCCGCTCGATCCGCTCGCCGACGAAGTCGGCAAAGATCTCGATCCCTTTGACCTCATTTGCCACGTGGCCTTCGACCAACCGCCACTGACGCGCAAGGAACGCGCCGAGAATGTCCGCAAGCGCGACGTCTTCACAAAATACGGCGACAAAGCTCGCGCGGTTCTCGAAACGCTCCTGCAAAAGTATCAGGACACCGGCGCCACGAATCTCGACGATACGCGGATACTTGAGATCGCTCCCTTCAACGCCATGGGCACGCCATTACAACTTGTGAAAGAATTCGGCACGCGCGCCGATTTCGAGCGTGCCGTGCACGAACTCCAAGCCGCCCTCTACTCCTCCGCCGCCTAATCCTATGGAAACAATCGGACAGCACGAAATGTGGTCATTTTTCGATGCCACGCCACACGCGAAAATCGCAAAGAATACTGCTGTTCGTAAGGGACCCGGACATCGGGTGAGTTCATTTCTTGAACTAGCTACCAAGATTGCGGAGCTCCAGTTCCGCAATCGAGATCACGTACTTCTCTTCCGTGGGCAAACTGGCGACTATCAAAACTCCAAGGGTAATACAACCTTGAAGCCGACGCTCTTCCGACCTCTGAGAGCAGGAAATCCCAATTCTGGAACGCTCATGACCCGGTTCTCTAAGCTTAAGAAAGCTGAGGGGAAACTCGTAACGAAGTATGCGGCCAAGGGACTTTTGGGTGTCGAACGGCTGCAGCGACACCGAATCCTTCGGTGGTCAATACTCCAGCATTACGAAGTTTGTCCAACGCCGCTGTTGGACGTGACTCATTCCCTGCGAATTGCGGCATCTTTCGCTTCACACGGGGCCACCGGGGATTCCTTTGTTTTTGTCGTGGGCGTCCCGAACATAAGCGGAGCGATTACTGCGAGTGCGGAGGCCGGATTACAAATAACCAGGCTCTCCAGTGTTTGTCCGCCGGCTGCGGTGCGCCCTCACATTCAGGAAGGGTACTTATTGGGCGAATACCCTGAAATGGCCGACTACGATCAGAAGGAACTCTACCATCACTACGAAATCGATTTCGGTCGAAGACTCGTGGCAAAATTCCGGTTCAAGCCGGGGAAGTTTTGGAAAAGCGATACTTTCCCGAAAATTGAGCCTGATGCACTTTATCCGTCCGCCGCGGAAGATCCGCTCTACAAGCTGGCGCTTGAGGTGAAAGGCACGTTAACAGCGTAGGATGTCCGTCCGCAACACCGTCAAATCCATCCAGGACATCATGCGCCAGGATGCCGGCGTCGATGGCGACGCCCAGCGCATCTCGCAGCTCTGCTGGATGTTTTTCCTCAAGATCATCGACGATCAGGACCAGCAGTTCGAACTGCTCCGCGACAACTACCATTCGCCGATCCCGAAGCGCTTCCAGTGGCGCACCTGGGCCGCTGATCCCGAAGGGATCACTGGCGAAGAGCTGCTTTCGTTCGTAAACACCGAGCTCTTCCCGAAACTGAAAGGCCTCCAACTCGCCGGGCAGGCCGGTGACGCCGACCGCCGCCGCGTCGTCCGGGACGTCTTCGAGGACGCCTACAATTACATGAAGTCTGGCCAGCTCATGCGGCAGGTCATCAACAAGATCAACCAGATCGACTTCAATAACCTCAGCGAGCGCCAGCACTTCGGCGACATCTACGAGCAGATCCTCAAGGACCTCCAGAGCGCCGGCAACGCCGGGGAATATTACACCCCGCGCGCCGTCACCGCCTTCATGGTGGACCGCATCGATCCGCATCCAGGCGAAGTGATCTTCGATCCCGCCTGCGGCACCGGTGGATTCCTCACCTGCGCCGTCCGCCACATGCGCGACCGCTACGTGAAGAAAGTAGCCGACGAAGAGCGCATGCAGAAGGGCCTGCGCGCCGTGGAAAAGAAGCAACTCCCCCACATGCTCTGCGTCACGAACATGCTCCTCCACGGCATCGATGACCCCAGCTTCGTCCGCCACGACAACACGCTCGCCCGCCCCTACATCAGCTACACCGCCGCCGAACGCGTGGACGTCGTCCTCACCAACCCGCCCTTCGGCGGGCGCGAGGAAGACGGTATCGAATCCAACTTTCCTCAGCACTTCCGCACCCGCGAAACCGCCGACCTCTTCCTCGCGCTCATCATCCGCCTCCTAAAGAGCGGCGGCCGCGCCGCCGTCGTCCTGCCCGATGGCACCCTCTTCGGCGAAGGCGTGAAGACGCGCCTCAAGGACCACCTCATGGAGGAGTGCAATCTCCACACCATCGTCCGCCTGCCAAACAGCGTCTTCAAACCTTACGCCAGCATCGGCACGAACCTCCTCTTCTTCGAAAAAGGCCAGCCCACCAAGGAAACGTGGTTCTACGAACACCGCGTCCCCGAGGCCCAGAAATCCTATTCGATGACAAAACCCATCCGCCTCGAACACCTCCAGCCGTGCATCGATTGGTGGGGTGGGGCCAAGCGGGCAGGCCGAAAGGAAACCGATGTAGCCTGGAAGGTTACAGCCGAAGAAGTCAAAGCCCGCGGATACAACCTGGACTTCAAAAACCCTCACGTGATCGCCGACGACCACGGCGACCCCGCTGAAATCCTCGCCAAGCTCAACGAAGCCGAGAAGGAAGTCGCCACCCTGCGTGATCAGCTCAAGAATATCCTGCAAGAGGCGCTGCTGCGATGACGGGTTCTGCAATGCGGCTCCAGGAAGCGCCTGCGCTTGGTTACGCCGCCAGTACGGCACACCTCGACAGCGGCCTAGATGTAACTCTGCTGAACGAGTTTGACCGACTCGCCGAAGCGCCGGGCGCGATCCCTCGCCTACGCAATTTCATTCTCGATCTTGCGGTGCGCGGGAAACTGGTGGAGCAGGCCGAAGAAGGTCCTTCGTCGCCCGATATCATTGCCGAGGTTGAGCGTGAGAAAGCGCGATTACTAAAGACCGGAGAGATCAAGAGGCTTCCTGCGTTTAGCCTGATCCAGGGTGACGAGATCAAGTTTCCTATTCCGAACGGTTGGTCGGTAGCCCGCTTGGGCGCGCTTGCTCGTAAGCTCGGCG
>CBHXZU010000138.1:0-10558 GCA_966125105.1 uncultured Prosthecobacter sp. | reverse complement strand
TTGGGATCGTGATCCCGGTGCTGCCGGATTACGCGAAGAATGAGCCGTTCAAGCTTACGCCGGCGGCGCTTGGGTGGCTGACCGGGGTGTTTTCGCTCGTCCAACTCTTCACGGGGCCGTTGCTGGGCAAGATCAGCGATCGTGTGGGACGACGTCCGGTGCTGCTGATCAGCATCATCGGCACGGCGATCGGGTATTTTGTCACGGGCGCGGCGAACGCGGCGTGGATGCTCTTTCTTGGGCGGATCATCGACGGCGCGAGCGGCGGGAATATCGCGGCTGCGCAGGCGGCGGTGGCGGATGTGACGAAGCCGGAGGATCGCAGCAAGGCGATGGGGATGATCGGCGCGGCGTTTGGCCTTGGGTTTGTGGTTGGGCCGGCGATCGGCGGGTTGCTAAGCGTTTGGCATCACGCGGCGCCATTTTATTTTGCGGGCGGGCTGGCGTTGGTGAACGCGTACTTCGTGGTGAAGAAGTTGCCGGAGACGCTGACGGAGGAGAAGCGGCTGCATCCCACGGAGCCGGCACCTTTGCGCGATGTATTCCAAGGGGGGCGGGGGCCGTTCATTGGGTCGCTGTTGTTTGCGGTGCTGGCGTCGACGACTGGGTTTGCTTTCGTGCACCTGCTCTTCGCGCTCTTTTGTTCCGATCACCTCGGCTACACGCGGGCGCAGATGAGCTACGCGTTTGCGTTCATCGGGATGGTCGGTGTCGTCGTGCAGGGGGGATTGTTGCGGCGATTGCTTAAGCGGGATATCGAGAAGCAACTCGTGGTGCTCGGTTCGATTCTCCTGGCGGCGAGCTTGTGGCTGTTGCCGCGGGTGTCGGGCACGGGGCAATTCCTCGGGGTTTGCGCATTGATGGCGCTGGGCAATGGGTTTGTTGTGCCGACGCTGGGCGGGATGATTTCGCGGCACGTGCACGGGCGGGCGCAGGGACGTGTGCTCGGGCTCAACTCGGCGGCGGGCAGCCTCGGGCGTTTCCTTGGCCCGCTGATCGCAGCGCTTCCGCTGCCGTTTGCGTTTAGTGAATGGCAGCGTCCGCTCAGCGGGGATAATCTCGCGGCGGCGAATGCGGCTTACCTGACGGCGTTTTCGTGGTCGGCGGCGTTCCTCGTCGTGACGGCAATCGTGGCGTTGTTCATGCGCGTGCCGAAGGATCCGCCGGTGGAGTAAGTGCGAAGAGTTCAGAAGTCGGAGATCAGAGGTCAGTCCCCATCTCACACCTCAGATGTGGGGCGCCTGATTTGACCTCTGATCTCAGACGACTGACTTCTTTTCCCGGCGAGCGGTAATCTGCGGCTGGATCACGCAGTTATTTCACACCAAGTTTCTATCTTATGCGTCTCAATCGTTTTCTCGCCTCTGCTGGTCTCGGCTCACGCCGGGGAGTGGAGGAGCTCATCCTGGCGGGCCAGGTTCGCATCAATGGCCGTGTAGTGACGGACCTTGCGACGCAGGTGCAGCCAAGCGATGCCGTAAAGGTGGGGAGTCGGTTGATTCACACAGAGCGTCCGCTTTACGCAGTGCTGAACAAACCTCCTGGTTACCTTTGCACTGCGGACGATGAGCGCGGGCGGAAAACCATCTTCGATTTGCTTCCGAAAAACTGGCCGCGCGTGCATTACGTCGGCCGGCTCGACCACGAGAGCGAAGGGCTGCTTCTCGTGACTAACGACGGAGATTTAACCAATTTGCTCACGCATCCGCGCCACGAGGTGGAGAAGGAATACGAGGTTTGGATCGATCGGCCGTTTGATGAAATGCACCGGGAGAAGATGCTGCGCGGGTTCCGCATCGAGCCCGGCTTTGCGAAGGTGGAGCGGCTTGAAGTCATTGGGCAGAAGCATCTGCGTCTCATTCTGCGGCAGGGCCTCAAGCGGCAGATCCGGCAGATGCTTTACCACGTGGGTGAGTATGAAGTGGAAAGGCTCGTGCGTGTGCGCATCGGGCCCGTGAAAGTGGGTGGCGTTGCGCCAGGTGAATGGCGGCTGCTTTCTGGAAAGGAAGTGGCGGCGTTGCGGGCGAGTGAACATGCCAAAGCGCCGACAGCGGCAGCGGCCAAGGCCGAGGCGCGGCCCGCGAAGGCAAAGCCGGCGAGTCGTGTGCGGCGACGGGAGCAGCCAGGCGCGAGCGAGCGTAGAGGAGAGAAGCCTTCGCGAGGGCTGCGTCGGGAGTAGTGGCGGGAGCCGGAGCTTAGTCTAGCAGCACGCAAGCCAGCTCCGCACCTCCGATCCCTTCCCGACGGCCTGGAGATCGTCGTTCCTACTCCGAGCGCTCAACCGCTGTAGGGAAGAAGACCGCAATTCTGGCTGGCTACGCCACGAGATTGGGCGCTGCGCGCAGGATCGTTCAGAGCCGGGTCGGCTCTGCCACTTTGGGGCGCTTCCTCCCGATTCTACACGTCGTTGCGCGCCTGGGGCGGGAGCTCGACGATTTCGAACCAGTATTTCTCCAGCGTCTGGAGGATATCCACGAGCGCTTCGAACGTAACCGGCTTCACGATGTAGCTGTTCACGCCGAGATCGTAACTGCGGTAGACGTCTTCATCGTCCTTCGACGTGGTGAGAACCACGACGGGGATGGAGCGCAGATCCGGGTCGCTCTTTAACTCCTTGAGCACGGAACGGCCATCCATTTTGGGCATGTTAAGATCGAGGAGGATCAAGCCGGGGCGAGGCGCGTCCGCGCCGGCGAACTGGCCTTGCTTGCGCAGGTATTCGAGCAACTCAACTCCGTTTTCCACGAAGCGGATGTCATTGATGAGGCGCGCTTCCTTGAGGGCATCGGCGGTGAGGAGGCGATCGTCCGGATCGTCGTCCGCCATAAGTATGGTGATCGGCATGGTAGCGGGAGTCATGGACTTGTCGTTCGCGGTTGGGTCAGCGGGAGCGTAATGATGAATGTCGCCCCCTTGCCCTCGGCACTTTGTGCCACGATGGTGCCGCGATGGCGATCCGTAATTTTGCGGCAGACTGAGAGGCCGATTCCGCTGCCTTCATAGTCGGCGCGGGTGTGAAGGCGCTTGAATGGACCGAAGATCTGCTCGGCGAACTGCGCGTCGAAGCCGATGCCGTTGTCCTTCACGCGGATCTCCACGATTCGAGAGCCGAGGGCGAGGTCGGGAAGCTCACCGTGCAAGTTTTCGAGGGTGCGGCAGGTTACCTGCACTTCCGGGCGGGCGCCCGGGACCTGAAACTTGAGCGCATTCGCGATGAGGTTTTGCAGCAACTGCCGGAGCTGAGTCGGATCGCCCTCGATTGTAGGCAGCGGATCCATGCTGACCTGCGCCTGGCTGGCGGCGATTTTCACTTCAAGATCGCGGAGCACTCCCCGGCCGATTTCGTTTAAATCGACCGTTTCGAAGGGCAATGCGCGGGTGGTGACGCGGGAGAGTTTCAGCAGATCCTGGATCAGCGTTTGCATGCGGCCCGCGGCGTCCATCATGCGAGTGATGTAGTCGCGCTCCTGCTCGCCGAGGCCATTCGCGCGGGAGCGCAGGCGATCACCGAACGCCTGAATTTTGCGCAACGGTTCCTGCAGGTCGTGCGAGGCGACACTGGCGAAGTTTTGCAGTTCTTCGTTCGAGCGCTGGAGGGCGTGGGCAAAATGGCGGAGCCGCTCGTCATCTTCCCGGCGCTGCGTGATATCGGAACTCAGGTCCACCAAGCCGATTGGGTAACCATCACTGTCGCGAAGCGGCACGATCGTGGTTTCGAGCCAGATTTCGCGGCCATCGCGGGTGACGTTTGGCTCGATGTGATTCGCTTTCGTGATTCCGGAATCGAGCACCTTCTTTTCGTCCTCGGTATAGCGCTGGGCGAGCGCGGGCGGATAGAAGTCGAAGGCCGTCTTGGATTTGGCGTCCTCCGGCCGTTTCAACCCAAGGTGGCGGCAGTAGGCTTCGTTGATCCGCAGGTAGCGTCCCTCTCGATCCTTCACGATGAGAAAGTCGGGAATCGTATCCATGATGCTGCGGAGGAGATTGCGCTCCATTTCGAGCGCGTCCTCGGCGGTGCGCCGTTCGGCGATATCGCGCAGAACAAAAAGACAGGCGACCAGCAGGGCGATGTAGGTGAGCGAAGTGCCGCCGACGACTAGGGACGTGTTCACACGGCCGATCGTGTCGAGTTGATCGATCTCCACGTTCAAGTGAGCGCGTTCCGCCTGGTCGAATTCGATCAATTCATCGCGGATCATCTCAAAGATTTGCTTGGACTCGCGCTGGTTTGCGGGATCGATGAAATGTTCCGCAGCTGCGTCCACCCCGCCTTCGCGTCGGCGATCGATGCTTTGACCGTGCACGGCGAACGCTCGGCTCAGCGAACTCTGCAGCCGCTCCACTCGCGCCTGCTGCTCTTCGTTATCCGCGGTCGCTTTGCGCAAGTCCTGAAGTTCCTGAATGATGAAGGACTGCCCGTGCACGTAGGGGGTGAGGTGACTGTCGTCGCCGGACAGCATGAAGCCGCGCACCCCGCTCTCCATCTGCAGGAAGTAGCGTTGAAGAAGGTCGACCTTCTCGAGGACCTCGCGGGTCTGCGCGACTTCGCCGGTCACGGCGAGAAATCGGCGGGTGCTGACGAAGCTGGTCAGCGCGATGAGGGCCAGCATCAGCAGCGTGAACGCAACGCTGAGGATTACCTTCCGTGAAATCGGAATCTTGCGCGGCTTTTGTGGCGGCGTCGGGTAATCGGCCATGGGAAAATGGCGGAGGGAGTGGGATTCGAACCCACGAGCCCTTGCGGGCCTCCGGTTTTCAAGACCGGTGCATTCAACCGCTCTGCCATCCCTCCAGGTTGCGCGGACTCTCGCGAAGCAAGTGCCATTCGGCAAGCGTTCAAACTCAAATGTGCGGGCACAGGTCCGCCAAGGGTGTTTCGGCCCCAGCGGGACAGCTCATCGGACGTCCCGATTGCGCGGATCCGATCTGCATTTGACTGAATGCGGCGATCCGCTCACTGGAGGTGGATGCGCGTGCTCATCGCTCCAGACAAGTTCAAGGGTTCACTCACCGCGCTCGCGGCGGCCAAGGCCATCGAGCGGGGATTTCGCAGCGTCTTCGATGAGATCACCACCGACATCGCGCCGATCGCCGACGGGGGAGAAGGCTTCGCCGAAGCGATGGTGGCGGCGCTCGGCGGCGCGTGGGTGACGGTGAAGAGCGAGGACCCGATCGGGCGCTCGGTCGAGGCGCGTTATGGGTGGTTTGAAACGGAAAAGATTGCGGTTTTGGAGATGAGTGAAGCGAGCGGGCTCTGGCGGGTGCAGTCCGAGGATCGCCGGCCGATGCTGGCCAATACTTATGGCACAGGGCTGCTCCTGCAGGATGCGATTCAGCGGGGCGCCCGCCGGATCCTCGTCGGACTGGGAGGCAGCGCGACGACTGACGGAGGCACAGGGCTCGCGCGGGCACTCGGTTATCAATTCGTGAATGATGTTGGCGCCGAGTTCCGCGTGCTGCCCGGCACGATGGATTTGCTGCACGGCATCAAGCGGCCCGCAAACCTGGCACTTCCGGAAATCGTCGCCGCGTGCGACGTGCAGAACCCGCTCCTCGGCGAGCGCGGCGCGGCGCGCGTTTATTCACCCCAGAAAGGCGCGGATGGGCATGAAGTGGAGGTGCTCGAGACGGCGATGCGACACCTTGCCGATGTTTGCGCGCAGAGCCTAGGCGTGGACCATCGGGATGTGGCAGGGGCTGGCGCCGCGGGTGGGCTCGGCTTTGGGCTGCTGACGTTCTGCAACGCGCGGATCGAGCCCGGTTTTGACATCGTGGCGAATACCACGCGGCTGGTGGAACGCATTGCGAGTGCGGATCTCGTGATCACGGGGGAAGGCCGCCTGGACGATCAAACGCTGGATGGCAAAGGCCCGGCGGGGGTCGCGGCGGCGGCGCGCCGACTTGGAAAGAAAGTGATCGCCTTCGCAGGCGCCGCGACCGACGCGGCGGAAAAGTCCGGCATTTTCGACTGCATTATTCCGATCGCGGACCGTCCACTCTCGCTCGAATCGGCAATGAAGGAAGGTGAAGGATTGCTCGAGCGGGCGGCGGCGCGGGCCGCTTGCCTGATCAAGTGGCGCTGATTCTGAAGGCCCCGGCGGCGATTGGGCGGGGCATTGCTTCTTTTTCTCTTTGGCGGCGCGCCTCCATGCCCTATGCCGCGGCGCATGACCAAACGCATTGCGATCCTTTTTGCCGGGCAGGGAGCCCAGGCTGTGGGAATGGGCAAAGACCTCTCCGCAGCTTATCCTGTGGCGAAGAGTCTTTTCGAACAGGCAGACCAAGTCCTCGGCCGCTCGCTAAGTGGGGTCACCTTTGAAGGTCCGGAAGCGGAACTGGTGAAGACGGCGAACTGCCAGCCGGCGCTCTATGTGCATGGGCTGGCGTGCCTGGCCGCGCTGCGCCAGGAGGCCGGCGATCTTGCGCCGCAGTTTGCCGCGGGACTTTCGCTGGGCGAGTTCACGGCACATGCCGCCGCGGGGACGTTTTCCTTTGCCGATGGGCTGAAACTCGTGGCGGAGCGCGGGCGTCTCATGCAGGAAGCTTGCGAGCGGACGAGCGGGTCGATGGCGGCGATGATCGGCGGTGAAGAAACGGCCGTGCGAGAACTCGCGAAGGAATGCGGTGTGGACGTCGCAAACTTCAATAGTCCGGGGCAAATCGTGCTGAGCGGTACCGTCGAGGGCATCGATAAAGCCGTCGTCGGCGCGAAAGATAAAGGCATCCGCAAGGCGGCGAAACTGAATGTCGCCGGCGCATATCATTCGCGCTTGATGCAAAGTGCCGCGGATTCGCTCGCGCCGACGCTGGCTTTGACGCCGATGGAAACCCCGAAGTTCCCGGTGATTGCCAATGTCACTGCCCGGCCGGTGACGGATGCGGCCGCGGTGCGCGAAGCGCTCGCCGCGCAGGTGACGGGATCCGTGCGCTGGACCGAGACGATCGAATACCTTGCGGATGTGGAGAAGGTGGAGCTCTTCGTAGAGCTTGGGCCCGGCGGGATTGTTGCGGGATTGGTGAAGCGGACGCGCAAGGAGATTCCCGTGCTCAGCATCGCGGATGCGGCGTCGGTCGCGACGGTTGCTGCGCAGCTCAAAGGATGATCTGAGGCTTTCCGAGAGCCGGGAAAATGGTCGGGAGTTCGTCGGAGAATCATATCCGGCCGCCGTTTCGCGCGGCCCTGGAGTGCTTTAGGGCCGAATCAGGAAAACTATCATGAAACGACATCTCTCTCTCCGTCGGTGGGCTCCGGCCCTGTTGTTGTCCCTCGCACTCCCCGTTGCTCTGCAAGCAGCGGATCCTAAATCCACATCGTCAGCCGGCGGCCCCGCTGCTGGCACTCCCTCGCCCGCAACCGAGGCGGGAAAGGTTGAGGCCAAAGGCGACGCAAAAGGTGCTCTCGCCAAGCAGGATGAGCAGTTTATCCAAAAGGCCGCTCAAGGTGGCATGATGGAAGTGAAGCTCGGTGAACTGGCTTCCCAGAAAGCTGCGTCCGCGCAAGTGAAAGAATTCGGCGCGATGATGGTAAAGGATCACGGAAAGGCGAATCAGGAGCTCAAGGACCTGGCAGGCAAGAAGGGCGTAACCCTGCCTGCGGAACTGGATTCCAAGCATCAAGGGATGGTCGACAAGTTCAGCAAGTTGTCGGGCGAAGCCTTCGACAAGGAATACGTCAGCGACATGGTTTCCGACCACAAGAAGGACGTCGCCGAGTTCGAAAAGGCCTCGAAGTCTGCTGCGGATGCGGACCTGAAAGCTTGGGCGGGTCAGACGCTGCCCACCTTGCAAACGCACCTGAAACACGCGCAGGACCTAAAGAAGGCGAAGTAAACGACCCCTTCACCATCGTGCAGCCAGCGACGCCGTCCTGGCGCTCAGCGGCTGTTCGTTTTCGCGCGCATCCCGTTCAGTTGACGCTTGCCACGCCGGACGCCACAATGCGCCTCATGAAGGCCTTTGTGTGTTTGCTCGGTTTGCTGAGCGCGTTGCAGGCGCCCGCTTCCGAGCGGGTGTTGCTGTATGCGCGACTGAATGCCGATCTCACGGTAGAACTGACGGACGGCTCCAAGTGGAAGATGGACAAGGGGGATTGCTTCCCGGTCGTCGCGTACAAGGAAGCGCACACGAAACTGATCCTGCAACTGGCCGGCGCCCAGTTCATGGTGCCGGCATCCAAGGCGAACATCGTTCCCGAAAAGGAAGAGGCCCAGGCGGTGGAAAAGTACCGGGCCAATGTGAACACCTATATCAACGGCTACGCCAACCGTTGGCGGAACGAAGCAGAAACAACGAAGAAACCCCAATGAAACTCTACGTCAAAGTCTGGTGCCCCTGGTGTGTCTCCGCTCGTGAATGGCTGGATAGCCGCGGCTACAAGTATCAACTTATCGATGTGGAAGCGAACCGGGCCGACTACGACACGATGATCAAGCTTTCCGGGCAGTCCAAGACTCCAACCCTGGTCCTCGACGACGGCAAAATCCTCCCGGACTTCGGTCCCGATGAGCTTGCTGCTTTTGTAAAGGAACATAAACTCGCTCCGTGACCACCGGTTCCGACGCACTGCTCGTCCTGGGGGTGTTCGTATTCAGCTGCGCGCTCCGCACAACGGAAAGCGCATCGCTAAAGAAGCTCGGCGTCTTCGGGTTTCTGGCCACATCCTTTCTCATTGGTTGGCTGATTGCAGGGTCCCTGCTGATGGGCGTCCTTTTCGTCAGCTTTTGGATCGTTTGGCCGTGGTATGAGCTGATCACACGCGTGCGAAAGATCGCGATGCCGGTGGAGAAAACGTTGCGGCACAAGGCGCCGCCGCATCGTGAGTTTTTCCCTGCATTATCGGAGCTGACGACCGAGATCGAAGGAGAGGGGTTTGATCACCTGGAGGATCTGGGACGGGAATGGGAGGAGGCGCAGCAGTTCTTCCGCGTTTTCCATCGCTCCGAGGAACGCGCCCAGGCGGTGATCTGCCTCGTGGAGCAGGAGCAGTTTGCCTTCTATTACTTGAGGCTGATATCGCGCGCAAAGGATGGGACCGTGTGGACGACCTGGAATTATCCGTTTTCGCTGAATTTGAAGCTGGCGCCGGAATGGCGCACGAATCGCGAGAGCGGGGAGAAGACGTTCATTCAACTTCTCGACAGCCACCGCGCATTTCTCCAGCGCAATGGGGTGGGCGTGGATTCGCTGATCGAAAGCAACCCGGAGACACTGGCCGATCAACTCCACGCGGAACAGCGCGCGCAGATTCAGCACAATCTGACTGCGGGAATCCTGGCCAAGGCGCCCGATGGCGCGATCCGTTATACGTGGCGCGGACTGCTCTTTATTTGGTTTCAATTTCTCCGCGATTTTGTGCGCCTCCACTGAGCGAGTGACTGACTGACTGACTGACTGTCTGACGTATGCCGACGATCGACCAGGTAATGGCGGAAGAACGCGCCGCTGCTTTCACGAAGCGGAGCATCAAGGCGGCTGCAAAATTGCAGGGCCTGAAGCTGGTCGTCTCGATGATGGATCTCACGACATTGGAGGGGAAGGATACGCCGGGGAAGGTGGCCTACTTGTGCCGCAAGGCGATCCAGCCCGCCGAGCCGCGTTACGAGGTGCCGAGTTGCGCGGCCGTTTGTGTGTACCCGAACCTCGTTCGCGCCGCGAAGGCCTTCGTCGGCGACAGCGGGGTGAAGGTGGCGGCGGTGGCGACGGCTTTTCCGAGCGGCGCGATGCCCCTGCGGGTGAAATTGCAGGATACGCGGGCGGCGGTGCAGGAAGGCGCTGACGAAATCGACATGGTGATCGATCGAGGGGCGTTCCTGGCAGGGGAACATGGGCAAGTTTCCGATGAGATTGCGGCGGTGAAGGAGGCGTGCGGGACAGCGCACTTGAAGGTGATTCTCGAGACCGGGGAATTGCAGACTTACGACAATGTGCGGCTTGCGAGTGATCTCGCGATGCGCGCAGGGGCGGATTTCATCAAGACGAGCACCGGGAAAGTGCAGCCGGCGGCGACGCTGCCCGTGACCCTGGTGATGCTCGAGGCGATCCGGGATTTCTTTTTCGAAACGGGGCATCGGATCGGGATGAAGCCAGCTGGCGGGATTCGGACGGCGAAGGAGGCGCTGGCTTACCTGGTCATGCTGGCGGAGACGCTCGGGGATGATTGGATGACGCCGGATCTATTCCGATTCGGTGCGAGCACGCTGGCGAATGATGTGCTAATGCAGATCGCGAAGCTCTCGGATGGAGCTTATCAGAGTGGGGATTACTTTTCTTTGCCGTAAGCTTTGCGAATCGCAACAGCAGGCCTTGGAGGTCGAATCCCCGCCGCAAGATCAAGCGGATGCTTTGGGCCGGGCCCTAATTGCACAGACTTTTCCCCTTGCCCGCGAAGGCCGATCGCGGTTTTCAGGTCGGCTGGTGTGTCGCCACCTTCGGGGCTCTGGCGATTGTGACGGCATACCCAGGCCGACGCTCGTTCCACGCTCTGGCCTGGGCTGGTATGGGGTTTGGCCTTCGGACCGCAGAGACCGCAGAGACCGCAGAGACCGCAGAGACCGCAGAG
>CBHXZU010000137.1:0-10561 GCA_966125105.1 uncultured Prosthecobacter sp. | reverse complement strand
CCTGAGCCGCGAGGCGGCCAAACGCTTCTACGGAATTTCGGAGGAAACGGAATGGGACTTCTGGAAGACGGAGCTTCTCCAGGGCGATCCGAGCACTCGCCACTACGCGCTGTTTGGCATCGCCCGCTTTTACCCGGAGATCGCCCTCGAGATGCTGCCGAAGTGGGTGCGCGAGCCGAAGACGCATCCCGTTTATCGCATGAGCGCGGTGCAAGCGATCGCGGACACGCAGAAGCCCGAGGCTCTGTCACTCCTGCTGACGCTCTCGGCTGAACTCGGGGCGGAAACGGAACTGGGCAAAGCTGCCGCGCAGGCCGCGAGTTTCCTCGACCAGCGTTTGAGCCAGGTGGTGCAAGCGCCGGTGGTGGCCTTCCGCAACAAGCCCGCGCCAATCGGCCTGTAAGATTTCAGTTCGTTGCACAAATACCGGCTCCTGACGGGATCAGCCCTCCCGCGGGAGCCGGACTTTTTTCGGAGGTCAGAAGTCGGAACGGGCGACCAACGCGCAGAACGACTGCAGCGGAACGGCAGAACGGCCGGCGCAATCCCAGCAAGCACGCTTGCGCCGTAGTCCGGCTCGCCAGAGCGGATAAACCGGATCCATTCACGTCAACCGCCCGAACGAAAATCATCGGGCGCGCTGCCATGTTCGCGAGTGGCACGCCGAGACAGCTCTGGCGAGCTATGCTACGGCGCAAGCGTGCTTGCGACCCGTTCCTCCAAACGTCGACGCCAAACCGCAAGCCATGACCCTCACTCAATTCGCGCCCGTCTGACTTCTGACCTCAGCCCGCCTACTCCGGCGCCATGCGGCTGAGGCACTCGATCAAGTACGGCAGAAGCTGTTTCTTCCGGGAGACGACTCCGTCGAGCTGCCAGATGTTCTTTTCCACCTGCGGGAAATCGATTGCGTCCAGGAATCGCGCTTCTCCGCTGACGAGCAACAGCGAGCTTTGCGTGGTGATATCCGTGACGAGCAGCGCGCTGAAGAGCAGGTCACCCTGGGTTTGCTGGCGATCGAGCGCTCGCAAGAGGGCATCGCGTTTGTCGGGGAAATGCGCGAACGTGAGCTCTTCGATCTGCGCAACGATGAATCGATGGCCGTGCTCCGTGTACGGCTTCGAATCGGCGGCAATCGCCTGCTCGGCGGTGAGCGTCAGCAGCGGGCTTCCTACGCTGAACAACTCTTTGGCGAAGGCATCGGGCTCCACGCCTGCCGCGGCCGCGAGCTGATTCCTCACGGCGCGATCCGTGGGCGTCGTGGTGGGGGACGTGAGATTGAGCGTGTCGCTGATCAATCCCGCGAGCAGCACGCCTGCGATCCGGCCCGGTATCATCTGGCTGTTTTGGTTGTAGCAGAGCGTGACGATTGTCGAGGTGCTGCCAACCGGGTTATTCCAAAACAAAACGGGAGAGGTGCTCGTGAATCCGCCGAGCCGGTGGTGATCGAGGATTTCGACGATCGGCAGCTGCTCGGCCCCGCGCACCGCCTGGTCGAGCTCATTGTGATCCACGAGGATGAGCTGGCGCGGGATGTCTTTGATGAAGTCGGACTTCGAGAGGATTCCGCAGAGCGCGCCATGGTCGTCGAGCACAGGGAAAACGAAGGCGTTGCTGTCCGCCGCCCGATGCCGCGCTTCGCTGAGGCGGACGTCGTGCTGGAAGGCGAGGAACTCGGTCTCCAGCATGTAGCGGGAGCGGACTGCTCCGCGGGACATGAGCACGCTCGTCGCGGTGTCCGATGGCGAGGAGATCAACGTCACGCCCGCCGCGCGGGCCGCGATTTCAATCTCCGGCTCGACCGGCACATTGCCAGTCACGACGACGGCCGCGACTTTGTGCTCGATCGCAATGCGCTGAATGTGCGGGCGGTCGCCCACGAAGACGACCACGTTGCGGTGCTCGCCGTTGTATTTTGCAAGGCGCGGCCCGAACGAATCCTGCCGCATCGCCCCCACGACGAGGAAGTATTCCACCGGTTGCGTGCGCAATTCTCCGCAAACGAGCCCACCGCCCAGCGTGCGGGCGATATCTGCCAGCGAAGCGAATACCGTCCGGGCGGCCGCTGCTTCTTCGCGCGGCGGGAAGAGGTGATGAGTGATCTTGAATGCGTTGATCAACCCGAGGCAGCGACGCTGATCGTCGACCACCGGAAGCCCGCGGAGGCGACGCCGCTCGATCAATTGGATCGCATCATAAAGGGGAGTGTCGGCGTGCACGCTCACGACATCGCGCTGCATGACGTCGCGAACTCGCGGACTCACGTCCGTGATAAGCGTCGGCGCCTCGACACCGAACTTCTCCAAAACGAAATCGATGCGCTCATTCGTCGAGCCAGCCCGCGCGGCGACAATGTCGCTCCATCCCATGGCACGCTTGAGCTCCGCATAGCCCAAGGCGGCGCAGATGGAATCCATGTCCGGATTCTTGTGACCGATGACAATCGTTTGCACGGGCGGGAGGAAAGACGCCAACTAGGCGGTAGGTCAAAGACCAAACACTAAACACTAAAAACTAACGCCCGACTCCACGGGCAACCCTTCACTTTAGTGTTTAGTGTTTGGTCTTTAGTGTTTCCCTCACATCGCCCCTACGCCGCGTAGTACTTCGGATACCGGTAATAGTAGTAATCCGGCAGCTCTGTATCCACGCAGTTCATGATCAGCCCGAGCACGTTCACTTGTCGCTGATACAAGGAATTGAGCGCATTCCGCGTCAGGCGAGCGCTCGTGAAGCTTGCGCGGATCACCATGAGGGTTCCGTCGAAATTTGGCGCGAGCGTCGGCGTGTCGTCCGTCGCCAGGATTGGCGCGGTGTTAAAGATCACGAGGTCGTAGGCAGCTTTCCACTCCTCGAGCAGCTTCGGCACGATTGGCTTCAGCAGGAGTTCCCCGCTCTGGTTCGTTACGGGACCCCGCGGGATGATGTGGAGACGTCCACCGCGAACCTGTTCCACGCTCGATTTCCAGCCAATCTCACCGCGGAGGATATTCGAGAGGCCCTGGCGTCCATCGATGTCGAAGAGCGCCGCGATATCGCCGCGGCGGAGATCCGCATCCACCAGGAGCACCTTGGCTCCCGCGTTCGACATGGTGATCGCGAGATTGCTCGCCACGGTGCTCTTGCCTTCGTTGGGAATGGCGGAGGTGATGATCAGCGTCTTCAGCTCCGTCTGGTTGGGCATGAAGATCAGCGAGCTTCGCAAACTGCGGAATGCTTCCGCGAACATGAAGCGCTCGTCTTCCTCCTGGAGCAAAGGCAAACCTTGGGTCGTGCGGCTGTCCGCCACGTCCGGGATCTGGCCGAGGATCGGCTCGGTGAATTGCTCGATCATCTCGCTGGACGAGGCGAGACGGTCATCCGCGCGGTCGAGCAGGAAGAGGATCACGAGCCCAAAGAGCAGGCCGCCAATCACGCCAGTGAGCAGGTGGCGCATGATGTTGCGCGGCTCCGGCGTCGCAGGCGAAGCGCTCTGGCTGATGCCAAGCAGCTCCAGTCCCGTGGCCTCGACTTTCTGCTTATTGATGAGTTCGACGGTGTTGTTGTATTGCACCTGAAGGCGATCGACCTCGCCCTTCAAGGTATCATACTGCCCGGCAATGCGCGCGAAATTGCGGGCCGACGCTTCGAGTTGCTCGATTGCCTTGTTCTTCGTTTCGACTTCCGCGGTGAGGCGATCCAGCGCGGCCTTGCGGCCCTCGTCCGCCTCTTTCTTCAGAACTTCAATCTGCAGTTCGTACTTTCGAATGTCTTTCTCGAGCGCCTGGTAACGAGGGTGGGCGGGCTTCCAAACCGCGGCGCGCTCTTTCAACTCATTCTGCGCAACGGCGAGCGCTTTCTGCGTTTGGATCCAGTCGTCTTCATTCCCCGCGGCGCCTTGATCGCCGGGCTTCTTCCCGGCCTCGCCGCGCAATAGCCGGCTCGCATTCAGAGTTTGGTAGGTATTGATCTGCTGGATCAGGTCCTCGCGCTCCTTTTTCGCCGCGCTCAATTCATCGCCCATGCGCTGGCGCTCTTCCTCGATGAAAGGAACGTTGTTGTCCGCCTTGAACTTATCGAGCTTCGCTCGGGCATCTTTTAGATCCGATCCCTCACGGAGTTGGTTTTGCGTGAGGTGATCCAGGCGCATCCGCCATCCTTCGCGGCTTTCTTCCTGTCGCTTCTCCATGAAGGCGTCCATGACGGCGCCCACGAAGAATTGCGTGAAGTTCGGATCCGGGCCGACGCCCTTGATGGCGAAAATATAAGTTCCCTGCTCGTTCTCTGCCGTGATCGCCACCGAGCCGATCTGGCTTTCGTACTCAGGCTTGGTCAGCGCAACGCGCTTCGCCGCCCGCTCAAGGACCGCCGGGCTTTCAATCGTCGCGCGGATTGTGCCGTACCAGCTGGCGTCGGTCGTTACTGCCCGGCTGTTCCCATCTCCGCCGGTTTCGCGCACACTCAGCTTGCCGACTGAAACGGAGCGCTCCGGTTTGCTGAAGATGACCCATCCCTGGTAGAGGAGGCCGATCCCGATGGTGATGAGCAGCACCCACCAATACCGCTTTAGGATGCCGCGGTACCGATAGAAGCGAACCCCGATTCGGGAGCCAATTTCACCGCCGACCGGTGGAGTCTGTGTTGTGTCCATGGGCTGCTCCGAAAGAATTAATTACCAAACCCGACAATGCCTTTGGCTGGAACGTAGATGCGATCCCCGTCGCGCAACCGGATGTCCATTTCAGTGCGACCCTTTTTCGTGATCGCATCCACATCATGTTCCGTCGTCTGCCCTCCCCGCGTGAGCTTCACCCGGCGCAGGTCGGAATAAATGTTGGTCCCGGCCGTGGTTACCGCTTCGCTGAGCGTGAGCGGCTCCGCATCCGTGAAAGGCTGGCGACCGGCACGGCCAACCTTGCCATCGACGATCACCTTGTGAAACGGAACTGCGCCAGCCGCTTTCTTCAGGATCTGAAAACGCACGGTCGCTTCATGGTAGTAGCGGCTCTTCAGGTAGGCGGAAATCGTCGCCGCAGCCTCCGCTGAGGTCTTGTTTGCCACTCGGACGCTGCCAAGCACGTTCAACTCCACCTCGCCGGCGTCAGTGACGTAGGTTTTCCACGCCGGCTCCTTGTCCTCTTCTATCAGAATTGAGACTTCGTCGCCCGGGATCAGCTTGCTGTCAGCCGAAATGGTAACGCCCACCGCATTCACTCCGGACGGACCGGTGGGCGCGACTGGCACTGCAACCGGAGCAGTCGCCCGATTGTTATTCGGTATGACATTCTGCGCGCTTGCCGTCGGCTTCAGGGAAAGGGCGCCGATTAGCCCAAGAAGACAGAGGCAGCTACGCATAAGTCATATCGTCAGAATTTGTAATACAGGCTCAGCAGCGCCAGGTTCTGATAGTAATCGGATTCCGGCAGGTCTGAGTCTTTCAAGAGAAAGCGATAATCGAGCCCAACGGTGAAATGTTCGGACAAAATGTGATGAATTCCGATCGCTGCGCCAAAACGATACGCAGTTTCCTGGAAATCGCCTGACGTTTCATAGTATTCCCAGAAGAGCGTCGGCGATAGCGACGTATTTTCCCCGATCTTCCAATCTGCAGTGTACTCTACGTGGTAGAGGTCGTAAAAGTTAGACCCGAAGCCCACCTCGGTGGTTTTCGACGCCATCAGCTTGTGGCGGAAGTTCTCGGAGGGACGGTGGCGGATCTCCAACTTCACGTAAACTGAGCTGGAATCGTCCTCATCGAGCACCGAATCGCTCGTGACGAGTTCTCCATCCTCATCGATGAAGAACTGCTGCGTCGCACCGTCGAAGTTGCTGCGCTGGTAGCCGACCTCGGTGTAGACATCCATCGTGTCGTTCACCTTCCAGAGGATGTACGGCCCGATCATGTAGACGAGCGCATCTGCCTGAACGTCCTCGCGGAAATCCACCCAGCTCACGGCTGTGTTCAGGCCAACGGTGAAGTAGGGATTAATTTGATAAGATGGGCGAACGTAGACCGTGTCGACACTGCGGTCCTGGGTCTTGAAGAAGTCGTCCTTGGCCCAGAGGTCGTACCGATCATAGCCAAAGCTGACGCGGGTAAACTCGTTGGCGTCCCAATCGACTTGGATGCCGGCTTGGTTTTCCCAGCGAGCGTACTGCGCCACATTCGAAGCCTGCGGGAGGTCGAAGGGATCTTCCTGGTAGGACAGCCGCTCGCGCAGCGTGATCGTAAACGCTCCGCTCTTGAAGGTCCACGCGATCGCAGAGTTGGGGGCGATCAGGACTGAATCGCTGTCATACTCGCTATGATCGAGATACTTTGCGTAGCTGAGGCCCACGCCGAAGCGAAGCTTGTTGGTATCCGAAATCCTCCACACGCCTTCGATATCGAGCGACGGACGGAAGATCAGGTCGGAAAGGCGATCCCGGTCTCCGAGATTGATGTTGTCGTTGAACTCAATGCCGATCCCGGCCGCCACGACGAAGTCCACATTGCCCAACCGGAAGTTGTAGTCCTCCTCCTGGGTTGTGGTCGCCATCGGATCGATCGAATCGATCGGCGAGAGGCCATCCGGGTCATTGCCTTCGAAAACCTCTGCACCCGGCGTAAGGCGTCCAATTCCGCTTGAGGAACGAGACGTTCCGAACTCGCGGAAATATTCCTGGGCGGAAGCGGCGGATACCAAGAGAGTGACAACGCTGGTGAAGGGGAGAATACGTCCGCGTAGTGGTTTCATTCAGGATGGCTGTTCGGAAAAACGGGCTGGGAGTAACGAAAACGTCAACTGTGTGCAAATCGAAAACCCCGGCCCAAGTGGCCGTTTCCGCATAAGCCACCGAATCTGAGCTGTCGCTTATAACAGCATCAGGGCCCCGGATTGGCCGCGCACTGACCGCAAAACGCTACTTCTTACCCTTGCCGTCGGTCGCCTTCACAATTCGGAAACCATAGGTGTCATTGATGGTCTCCGGAGAGGACTTGATGCGGCACGAGGAAAGGAGGCTCATTTTGATGGCCCCGTTGTACCAAGATCCGCCGCGAAGCGTCTTGGCTGGCGTCGAGCCGTCGAACGAATCCTGCACCCACTGCCAGACGTTTCCGCCCATGTCGTAAAGGCCGGATGCATTCGCTCGGAACGATCCGACTGGCGACGTATTGGGGAACTTGTCGTTGTAACCCTCGATAGGGAGTTCCGTGACGGTTTCTTCGCCGGCAAAGTTGCCCGCGCCGGCTGGCGGCGGCCACTGCGTGCCCCATGGATAGACATCCTCCACGCGCATATCGCGCTCTTCGGGCGTGGCGCCCGATTCCGCCGGGAGGCCTACTGCTTTGCTCCATTCAGTATCGGTGGGGAGCCGGTAGAATTCGGTAGGCTTCAAGTTGCCACTCTTGCGCTCTTTATCGGTGAGCCACTTGCAAAAAGCGTCCGCCTCTTTCCACGTGACATTGACTACGGGGTGCTCCGGCGACTGCTCGAACCCGGGGTTGCGCCAATGTTCCGGCTTTAGATTCGTCGCCTTGGAGAAGACTTCGAAGTCCTTTCTCGTTACCAAGTAGACGCTGAAATCAACATCGCCGACGGTGACGAATTTCATCCCGAGCGAGTTGCCTGCCCCCTTTGCGTTTTCGGCAGGAGCGGGAGCAGGCGGAGCGGTTTTCACTGGATCCGCCTTTGCGATTATGGCCGCGGGCGCAACGGCTGCAGGAGCCGGCGTCGCTTCGGGCGCTGGCGACGGAGCGGCCGGTGCGGGCGCCGGGATCGCGGCAGCCTTCGAAGCCGCCGGGCCAGGAGCAGAGGTTTCGACATCCGGAGCAGGTGCGGGTTCGACCGGCTTGGCCGACGCGCCGGACGATTCAGGCTTCGCTTGCGGAGCCGGGGCGGCGGGCGCAGGGGCCAATCCGCTTAGACGTTTGATCTCTTCCTGGAAGCCCGCCTTTTGCGCATTGGCGGCGTTGATCTTCTCTTGGATGCGCTGCGTGGCGTCCTTTGTGGATTCGTCGTTCAGTGCCTGCAACGAAGCGACGGCCTTCTGGTAACGCTCCAACTGCTCGTCGACCTCCTTGATCTGCTGCTCGAGGGCATTGATCTTCGGCCGGTTGGCTTTCACCATCGCCTCCCTCTGAGCTTTCGTCGCTTTGTCCAAAGCGGTCGTCAGAGTCTTGATTTCCTGCTCCGCCTGCTTGCGGGCGTCGAGCATCTGTTGACGCTGAGCCTCCGCCTTCGAAGCGGCCTGGCTCAATTCGTCAACCTGCTTGGTTCCTTCGGTGACCGCCTGGGTCACAGAGGAAAGCTCGGTTTCCGCCTTCTGCTTCGCAGCCATCTTGTCGCCGCTGTTCGAAAGGAGTTCCTCGTAGGATTTCTTCGCCACTTCGGCCGCGCGAGCAGCTTCTTTCGCCGCCGCCTCGGTCTTGGCCATGCTTTCCTCCAGCCGCTTCTTTTCCGCATCGAACTCAGCCGCCGCCTTGAGGGCTGGGGTCAGCGTTTTGCGTTTCTCTTCGAGGGCCTTCTTTTGCCCGTCCAGATCCTCTGCGCGGATGTCGCGCAATTGCGCGTTCGCGGTGTGCACCTTCTCGGCAGCAGCGGCGGCTTCGGTGAACTTCGAAATGGCGGCCTTGCGCTCCTCGAGCAACTTCGCGAGTTGGTCGGGATCAGCGTTCGCGGGGACCGCAAGTTTCGGCAAAGGCTGCGGGGCCTGAGGCACCGGAATCACCGGGATGGCTCCCGGCTTCTTTGCAGTATCGGCAGAGGGCGCGGGCGCTGCTTCAGCAGCGGGCTCCGGTTCCTTCGGCGCCGGTGCGGGGGCGGGCGCGGGGGCTGCCGTAGCGCCCTTCGCAGAAGAGTTCCGCGACGTCCCAGCCGCGGGTTTGTCCTTCCCACCATTGGCGCCGATCAAGCCGCGTCCTTCGGACTTTTTACTTCCACCGTCGGCTGCCGCAGCGACCTGCGTCGCATCAGCACCGTCTGTCGGCACGATTTCGGGCACGGGCGAAACGATCTCGTTTCCGGCGTCGGCAATCGCTCCTGCACCAGCAGTCGAATCCGGATCCGTGCTCTTCGCGCCGGCCGCCAGCGGCTGCTCGCCCGGGCTTGTTTCCGGGCCAGGATTAAAATTCGTGTCCTCGACACGGGAAACGGCGCTACCGACCCCGGTGTTCGAGCTAGTCTCATTTTTGAAATAGATAGCCGCAGCAAGGACGCTCGCAGCTACGCCGAGGCCAATGAGAGGAAGCTTCGATTTTGGACGATCGAGATCAGGATAATTTGCAGAGAGGGCAGGCACAGGTTTTGACTTGGGTGTCGAAGGAGGTGTCGGCGGCAGTTGGCTGGGCGCGGCGGCCGATGTGCTCGCTGCCGCCTTTGAAGCGCCTACCGAAATGGTCGTTTTGGCCGGTTCCGGGAGCACCGACGGAGCCACTGGCGCTTTCGTTTCAGCCTCCAGCTTCGGTTTCGGGACCGGAATTTCCGCGACCCGCGCAGGCTCGACGTTCTTGGTGCTATCGAGGGCGGCCAGTGCTTCACCACATGTTTTTGGGCGCGCATCCGCCGATTTGGCGAGGCATCCTTCGATGAATCGCTCCCAACCGGAAGGAATGGAACTGCGACCAGCGGCCCCGCGAATTGCATTCACGCCAGTCGGCGCAGTCTTCCGAATCGCCTGGACGATATTTTCGCCCGTGAACGGCAGTGTGCCGGTCAAAAGTTCATAGGCCAAAACGCCCAACCCATAAACGTCGTCGCTCGCCGCCGGCCGCTCGCCGTCGATCTGCTGAGGACTCAGGTACGCAAGGTGCGCCGCTTCGCCCTTCAGATGACCGGCGCGTTCCATGGCCTCGGCAACCACTCGGCTCACGCCGAAATTTGCCAGCAGCGCCCCGCCCGACGAGCGGATGAAAATGTTTTCCGGGGAGAGGTCTCGGTGAAACAGCTGAATCCGATGCGCGTCTCCCAGGGTTTCCGCAATCAGCTGGATCCAAACGCGGATGTCTTCCGGTTCGAAGGCGCCCTTCTTTCGAAGCAGATCGGCGAGAGACTCGCCGACGAACCCATCCATGGCCACCGCAATCATCCCCGAATCCTCGACCAAGTCGTAAACTCGGAGAATGTTCGGATGGATCAATTGGCGATTCCGCTTCACCTCCTGCCGCAGTTCAGCAAGGGCCCGAGCGTCGCCGACGACCGGCTGGGGGATAAAGTGCAGCGTCACCTCTTTTCCCAAGACTTCATCCTGGGCCAACCAGACCCGCGATCCCCGGGATTGGAAGAGCTCTCTCTTTAAGACAAAGCACCCTCCGACCTGCTGGCCTTCGGTTAAATTCGGGTTGAAAGTGGCTGCCTCAGGTGGATTGGATTGCACGGCGGGTAAAGGCTGGATCGATGTGGCCGGTTGAATACGCGCGCCCCTTATACATTGCGTGCGCGCAACGCAACCTGCCGAGTCGATTAAATTACGATTTGACGACCTTGAGACAACAAGAACCTTGCCCGATCCGCGGGTAATTGCGAAAAAACGCTTGCTTGCTCATAGGAAAATCGCATTCTGTTCGTAATTTCCATAATAGCGCTCTGAAGCCCGGAGCTCG
>CBHXZU010000136.1:0-10591 GCA_966125105.1 uncultured Prosthecobacter sp. | reverse complement strand
ACGGCTCGATGGCCCGCAAACTCGCGCAGCTTCTTTTGGAAATACGGTCCCGTCTCAGTGCGCGTCCGCTCGATGAGTCCGTCGTTTTCGAGGATGGCGATGTTGGCCAAGGCCGCGGCGCAGCTCGTGGGATGCCCGCTGTAGGTAAATCCATGGGCGAGGTAGCCCGCATTTATGAGCATCTCTGCAACATCGTCTGCGACCATCGTCGCTCCGAGCGGGAGGTATCCGCTCGTGAGTCCCTTCGCCAGGCACATCAGGTCAGGGTCCAAATCCCATAGCCCGCTCGCAAACCATGCGCCGATGCGGCCAAAGCCCGTAATCACTTCGTCGGCGACAAAAAGAATTCCGTATTTCCGGGCCATCGCGCGCAGGCTCTTGAGGTAGCCGGGAGGCGGCGGGATCACTCCTCCAGCTCCCTGGATCGGCTCCGCGAAGATGGCGGCGATGGTGTCCGGATCTTCCTTTTGAATGATGCGCTCCGTCTCCTCCAGGCACCATTGTCCGTAGGCATCCCGGTCATTTTCCCGGTTCGCCGCGTAGGCGTGCGGAGCGGGAGCGTGGATATAACCGGGCAAGGGGAGATCGAATGGCAGGTAGCACGAGGGCAGGCCCGTCATGCTCGTGGTGGCAATCGTGACCCCGTGGTAGGCGAACTCGCGGGTCAGAATCTTGGTTCGGTTGGGCTGCCCCTTTAGCTTCCAATAGCCCCGGATGAGTTTCAGGGCGGTTTCGTTAGCCTCACTGCCCGAATTACTAAACATTGCGTGCCGCAAGCGACCAGGTGCAAGGTCGGAAAGCTTTGCTGCCAGGGCAATTGCCGGCTCGGTGGTGGAATTGAAAAACGAGGGATAATAGCAGAGCCGCTGCATCTGGCGAGTAACCGCCTCGGTGATCTCTCGGCGCCCATAGCCGACATTGACGCACCACAATCCGGCCAACCCGTCCATGATCCGGCGACCCATTTGATCTTTCAGCCAGACGCCTTCGCCCTCCACGAGGATGTGAGAGCCGAGCGCGTGCATTTCCAAGTGATTGGTAAAGGGATGCAGATGATGCGCAGCGTCTTGTGCCTGAAGTGGGGAAAGCGTGCTCATGGCGTCACTGTAGGCCTTCTCCGCGTGGAAGTAAAACTGCCTCACCGTTTTTCCATTTGCGCAGAGGCGATTCGGAAGGGACACTGCAGACCCTTCGACTTTCCAAAATGCTCGGTTTTTTCGAACGCCAGCGCCTTGTTAAAAAAGGGCTCGCACCTCACAAGACGCGGCGGCGTCGCACGGAAAGTGAGCTATTGGACACGCTCGAGCACGGCGCTGCGACGAAGATGACGCTCGTCGGGCTGTTTGCCGTTGGCCTTGCGTGGTTGCTTTCGTGGGGCGGGGAGGGGTTGCCAGCCACGAACCTCCTTGTCGCATTGCTCATCTATTCCGTTGCGGCCGCGCACCTTTGCCTGAATCGCCGAGATGTTTGGTCGCGCAATTCGCGGTTGCTCCTCCTGCTGCTCATTCTGTTCACGCATCTCGCAGGGGTGAAGTTTTGCATGCTTATGGCGGCAGATGCGGCTCGGGAAGGCGGGGAGCGTCTGAGCGGTTTCGATAAGCGCGACATCTGGTGGCTGGCCATGCCCTTCGCGTTTGGCCCCATTCTCACAAGCGTGCTGCTTGGCCGCGGCGCCGGCGTTTTCTCAGCGGTGTTCCTTACACTGCTTGGCATCCCGGTACTCGCGAGCGTTAGCTCGGATTTGATTTTCATCGTGACGAACACGACGACCGCGCTGGTTTGCGGCTTCGTCGCGATCTTCCTCACCATCGAAGTGCGCAAGCGCGGCGACCTTCCGCGAGCGGGCCTTTTTGTGGGTCTCACGACCTGGGTGCTCGCGATTGCGTTCAAGAAGATCAAAATACCCGCGATCTGGCAGGCATCGGGAGTGCTGAATTGGGACGTGCTTGGCACACAGACCGCGGTGGCTGTCGGCATGCCGCTCTTGATGGCGCTGATGATCGTGGGTGGGCTTCCATTTATCGAGGCGCTGTTCGCAATTACCACACGAGTGCGCTGGCTGGAGTTGGCGGACCTCAACCATCCGCTCCTTCGCCGCATGACGCTCGAGGCCCCGGGAACCTTCCAGCACAGCCTGGCTGTGGCGAATCTCGCCGAGTCCGCCTGCGAGTCGATTGGGGCGAACGCAACCATGGCTCGCGTGTGCTCGTATTTCCACGATGTAGGCAAGCTCGTGAAGCCGGAGTACTTCACCGAGAACATGCGGCACGATCGCAACCCGCATGAAGATCTCGCGCCGACGATGAGCGCGCTGATCATCATCGCGCACGTGAAAGAGGGGGTATCCCTCGCGCTCGAGCATGGCCTTAACCAGGAGATCATCGACGTCATTCAGCAGCACCACGGCACCTCGCTCGTGTTCTATTTCTACAAGCGCGCGATGGATCAGCAGCAGGCAGCGCGTGGTGGAGGGAAGATCCAGGCGATGCACGACGAGGATCTGCCCGAGGTCAGCGAGAGCAGCTTCCGCTATGGCGGGCCTAAGCCACAGACGAAGGAGATCGCGATCATTTCGCTCGCGGACTCGATCGAAAGCGCCGCGCGCAGCCTAGAGCGCGTGACGCCGCAAAAGATCGAACAATTGATCACGGATATCATCCGCAAGCGCGTGGCCGATGGACAGCTCGACGATTGCGACCTGACCTTCCGGGAACTAGGCGAAGTAGCGGAGAGCTTCCGCCATACGTTGAGCAGCATGATGCACTCGCGCGTGGCCTACCCGGACGACAAGGAAACCAGGACGCGACGTGGCACCGGCGACAGCACCGCTGGCCACAGCGCGATTCGCTCGAGACCCGACGCAACGGCGGCGTAGCGGAATCGGTCGCATGGAACCGGTGTGAGCCCATGGGGGCCTATGGATTCTGCCACTCGGGGGAGGTTGCAACTTTGTGCCCTGACCGCGGCCAAAACCTCGCCTGAAAAATCCCCTCGCTTGCGCGTAACGGCTCCACCCTCTACACCGCCGTTTCATGCGCTCTTATTCCCGCCGTGACTTCCTTCAGTCCGCCGCGGCTGCATTCGCGGTCGCACCCTTTCTTCAAGCGATTGAGCCATTCGTGCATGTCGGCGGTCCGCGTTTGCGCCTCGGCCTCGCGGCGTACTCCTTCCGGGATTATTTTAAGGTTTCGACGGTTAAACAGCAGGCGGTCACGGGCGAGCGGACGCTCACGATGGAGGGTTTCATCGATCGCTGCGCGGAGTGGGGCGTCGACGGCGCGGAACTCACGAGCTACTATTTCCCCAAGGACATCTCGAACGAGCAGCTCGCGGCAGTGCGCCGCCACGCGCACCTGCGCGGAGTGTCGATCTCCGGCACCAGCGTCGGCAACACCTTCACTCATCCGCCGGGGGCCGATCGCGACAAAGAAATTGCCTACGTGAAGCAATGGATCGATCGCGCCGCGGTGCTTGGCGCGCCGCACATTCGCGTCTTTGCCGGGAACATTCCGAAAGGTGGCACGCTGGAAGAAGCCAAGAAGACTTGTATCGCGCAGCTGGAGGAATGCGCGGACTACGCGGGCAAATACGGCATCTTCCTCGGTATCGAAAACCATCACGGCATCGTCGCGGAGGCGGATAACCTCGTGGACATCGTCAAGGCCGTGAAGTCGCAGTGGGTGGGCATCAATCTCGATAGCGGCAACTTCAACACCGAGGATCCCTACGCCGATCTCGCGAAGATCGCGCCGTATGCAGTGAATGTGCAGGTAAAAACGGAGATCAAACCGAAGGGTGCGAAGGAGAAGCAGCCTGCAGATCTCGAGCGCATCGTGAAGATCATCCGCGACTCTGGCTACCAAGGATGGGTAACTCTTGAATACGAAGCGCTCGCCGATCCTTGGAAGGCTGTTCCTGAAACCCTGGCAAAGCTTCGCCCGTTGCTCGCGGCGCAAGGTGGCGCAAAATCCGCAGCCGCCTCAGCCGCCGGCTGGCAGCCGCTCTTCGATGGCAAATCGCTCGGGGCATGGAAAGAGACGGACTTCGCCGGAAAAGGGGAGGTGGAGGTGAAGGATGGCCAACTCATTTTGAACGCGGGTGGAGATCTCACCGGCGTAAATCTGGCCGCTGCGCCCGCCACGATGGATTATGAAGTCGAGTTCCAGGCGATGCGCGTGGAGGGGGACGACTTCTTCATCGGCTTCACATTCCCAGTGGCCGATAAGCACGTCACATTCATCGCGGGCGGTTGGGGCGGATCGGTCACCGGCATCTCGAATATAAACGGCGACAGCGCGAGTGAGAACGAAACGACCCAATTCAAGAAATACGAGAACAAGAAGTGGTATGCGGTGCGCGTGAAGGTCACGAAGTCGAAGCTCGAGGCGTGGATCGACAAGGAGCAGGTCGTAGACCTCGAGACCGAGGGCAAGCAGCTCGCCATGCGGGTCGGCGAAATCGAAAGCTCCGTGCCGTTTGGATTCGCCACGTGGCGGACGAAAGGCGCGCTGAAGGACGTTCGCTGGCGGAAGCTTTGATCAATTCACTACTCAATCACACGCATCTCATGAAACTCGCACCCATCATCGCGCTCGCTCTCTCTGCGTCGGTTGCCTTCGGCGCAGACGAAAAACCCGCTGCTCCAGCTGCTGAACCGGCAAAACCGGCTGAGACTGCGGCTGCTGCTGCCGCTGCGGCTGCTGAAGTGAAGACGTGCGCGCCGACGGATCTCACGACGCTCAAGCCGCTGAAAGGAAAGAAGGTCGTGCTCGAAGGGAAGATTGCCGCGACTGGCGCGAACAAAACCGACACGGTCCGTTATCTGAACTTCACCAAAAACTATCGGGAATCCGCATCGCTCGTGTTCTTCGGAAACGCGGTGCCAAAGGAAAAGCTCGCGGAGTTCGTGGGCAAGAAAGTCCGAGTCAATGGCGTGCTCAGCGAGCACAACGAAGCACTGCAGATCAAAGTCGAGAGCCTCGATCAGATCAAAGTCATCGAGGAGCCGGCGCCGGCGTCGGCGCCGGCTGCGAAATAGTTTCCCTGATTCCCTTCAGCACCTCGGCAAGTGGTTGCCACGAAAGTTCGAGCCCATCGGCTTTGGTGTACCATTCCACTCTGTCGCCGCGAATGGGACGAACGCTGAGATGCCAGTTGGCGCCTGTCAGCAGACCGTTTTGGCTTCGCAGAAAGACCAGGCATCGGCCGGGATTGAAACTGACTTGAGCACAGATGAATGACTCATTGCCGTGCAGGATGATTTCGCGACGGAGTGAACCTTTTAGACATCCTCGACTTCCGCCTTTGCTATTTCGCGATAGTCAAAATCAGTCGTTTTTACTTCGGCCTCACGAACGTCGGTTATCTTGACGACAGCGATCGCGTCGCATTTCGCAATCATCTCATTTTGCGGCGCGAAGAAGGCTTTTCCCTGCGCGCGCGGTGGCGCTGCGAGGATGCTGAAAATCGCCGCGATCACTACGAGCAAACCGGCGAGTCGCATGAACCGATCTAATTGCATGGTTCTTTCGTAGCAAGGCCGGGGAGGGAAACTGCCAAAACGGCGTGAGTGAATTGTAAAACAATTGTCGCAGGAGCGAGCCGCGATTGTGGCGAAGTTGGTCCTTCATGCGGAGGCGTAGTTGCGCTTTGATCCCCGATCCATGAACGCGCGTGCTCCGATTGCCGTTGCCCTTTTCGCCCTCCTTCCCGCCGCGTCTACCCAAGCTTGGGACGCCGCGGGGCATATGCTGGTCTGCCAGGTGGCTTGGGAAGTCTCGTCACCGGAGGTTCGGGAGAAAGTGAGCGCGCTCGTCGCTGATCTGGATAATCGTTTCAACGCGGGCCAGCCGTACAACTTCACCACGATTGGATGCTGGATGGATGACCTCCGCTCCCTTCCTCGGAAGGATTACGCGTGGTCGAAGTGGCACTACGTCGATGCGCCCAAGACCGACGACGGCGCGTCGTTCAAATTGCCCGAACCGCCGCACGTGGTGTGGGCGATCGAAGAGAATCTCAAAACGCTGCGTGATCCTGGCACGGGAAAAGTCGCGCGGGCGACCGCGGTCGGCCAGCTCATGCACTGGGTCGGAGATATTCACCAACCGCTCCACGCCACAACGTGGGACGACCGCGGCGGCAATGGCTACATGATCATGGGCCCGAAGTTCACGGATCTGCTCCCCGGCATGAACGCGAACTTGCACACCTATTGGGACAAGGCCTTTCGCTTTGATGCCAAAGACGGCGAAATCGTGGAGGCCTGGGTTGCTCCTCAGACATCCGCCCGCCCGAAAACTCCGAGCGAGGGCGCAATCCACGAACAAGCGAAGCTGTTGATGGAAAAGTTTCCCGCGGCGGACCTGCAGGAACTCAAGCAACCGCTGAACGCCGAGGGATGGGCTCGCGAAAGTCACACCATCGGCTGCACAAAGGCATATCCGCCGGGAGATCATCCCCGGGATACGGAAGTGCGAAAGCTCGCGCCAGAGTGGGTTGCATCGATGCGCCCGGTCGCCGAGCGTCAGGTCGTAATCGCTGGGTATCGGTTGGCAGCGCTGCTTGCTGAAGCACTCAAAGATCCTGTCGCTCCAGTTGCGAAGTAAGTTCGCGCGCGGTTTCCCTATTCGAGCACGGTGTGACGCCGCCGTGCTTCACGAGAAGGCCCTCCCGACTCCGAAGCCGCCTAAAGTCCATAAAGCAAGCGTGCCTGCCGCGAATCGAACGCGGAACCTGGGGTTTAGAAGACCCCTGCTCTATCCAGTTGAGCTACAGGCACTGATGCTCGCCGCGGGTTATTCCCATGGGCGCATCGGGAATCCCGCTCGGGCCTGCACCATGAAGTAAAACGTCGTTGAGGCAAGCCCTCGTGGTTCGGGGGCGGCGATCTTCGGGAGATGATTGAGCATCGGGAAGCGCCCGGGGCTGCACGGCCTGTAAAGAACGTGTAAACATGGGAAGGCACGTGAAACTTTGGCTTGCAATCGTGATGCAGTCGCCGCAAGAACGTAAAAGAAGAAGCAAGTCAGCTTCCTCGTAAAGCAGCCCGCCATGCAATCTCCTCAGAAGTGCTCACTGCGTACCACAAATAAAATGTTTCGCCGTCCCCAGAACTGGGCGGCAGCTATCGCCTTTGCCGGCTTAACTATTGTTCCACTGTCGCGCGCCGACATTCTCGGCTTCACGCAGGGTGGTGCGGGGGCGACTGATTTCACCCTGAATGCGAATCCCAATGCCTTGGCTGCTGGACGGCCATCGATTGTGGGGGGAGAACTTTTGCTGACGCTCAATGCGAACGATCAGGCCGTCAGCGCGTTTTACAATACGGCCCAGAGTGTCCTGAACTTTACGGCCTCGTTCACGTATACGATGGGCGCAGCCTCCGTTCCTCCTGCGGATGGATTTGCTTTTATCCTTCAGAATGCTGCTTCGGGGCGAACCAGTCTTGGCGGCGGCGGCGGCGCGCTCGGTTATCTGGGGATTCAGAACAGTGTGGCAGCTGCTTTTGACATTTATAATGGGGGTAATGGCTCGATCACTCGTTTCGGCGCATCCGCAAGCGGATACGGCGGCTTCGCATACCAGGACAGCACCCCGGTAAGTCTGCGCACGGCCCCAGTCAACGTGAGCATCGCGTTCCGCGATGGCGTGCTCACCGAGACCCTGACTCAAGGAGCGAGCACCATCACGCGCACGTCGAACGTGAATGTGTTCGATCGGATGGGCGCAAATGCTTTCGTCGGCTTTTCCGCCGCTACTGGCGGCGCAAACGCCGATCAAAAGATCAGCGGATTTACCTTCACGACTGGCAATGCCCCCGCTGTTGCGCCAGCGGCCACGATTCTCTCAGGCTTCCCGACAGGAGGTGCGGGCGTCTTCGGCATTCGCGAAGTGCAGTCCACCACCAACCTTGGCAATCTCAACGACGCCCAGGCCGCAATCCAGAATGCCGCGCTCACCAGTGTGGATTACTCCGCTCCGGTCCTAAACCTTTACGATACGGACACGCGCGGTCGCTACACCGGGGATAGCTTCTATAAGCTGGATCCGGACCAGGTGACTCTAAACACCGATACCGTCAATAACGTCGCGCTGATCGCGACGGGAACTATTCGGATCACCACGGCCGGTGTTTATACGTTTGGAACGAATAGTGATGACGGTTTCCGCATGACCATCGACGGGCGGCGCTTTGAGCAAGCGTTCGGCCAGGGCGGCACATCGATTAATGCGAATGGGGCGCTTGAGTTTTTCAACGGTCGCGGCGGCGGGGAATCGTCTTTGGGCACGATTTATCTGCCGGTAGGCGATCACAAAATCCAGTTCCTGAATTGGGAAGGCGGCGGTGGCGCGAACGTCGAGCTTTACTCAGCGTTTGGCGCTCAGACCACTTTTGACACGGCTGCTTTTTCGCTGATTGGTAGCGGAACTCCCGACAAGGTGATTCGTAACCGGGTCGTTGGCGTAGCGCCTTGGACGCTTAAGGAGTATACAAACGTGAACAATGTGAATGACGTCCTCAACAATGGGCGCACCAACACTGGAACGCAGCGTGGCACGACCTCAACCGTCCCAACCATCCGCTACAGCGACCCGCAGGGGGCTAACAACGGCAGTCACGGCGGGGACGCTACGGCATTCCCGAATGACACGGGGGCAGACGACGACAACTACGGCGCATATGCCACCACGACCATCACGATCGATGGCGCCAACGCTGGCCGCTACACGTTCATGATGTATTCGGACGACGATAGTCGGTTCCGGATCTTGCTTGCTGGTGTTCCGGTACCGCTCACGTCGGTCACAGTCGGTGACCAATACGACAGCGATGGGGTAAACGGAAACGACACGTTTGGCACCGGCGGTTGCTGCTTCGACCAATTCGGACATTACGATCTGGCGGCTGGCACCTATACGATCGAAGCGGCCTTTCACGAAGGCGGCGGTGGATCAGGCTTCTTCATCTACGCGACCCAGGGCGACACTACGGTCTTTGACACGACAAGGTTCCAATTACTCGGAGCGAATGCAGACAACGGGACCATTACCATCGATAACTCGAGGGCTCTGGCGCTCGTGCCTGAACCGGGCTCGGTCAGCTTGCTGGGTTTAGTAGCCGCAGGTCTGCTGGGCCGCCGGACTCGTCATCGCTCTTAAGACCTTTTGGGATCCGCGATGGCGGCGCTCTGGAAAGTTCGAGCAACGCAATCCACGATCATAATTCAATCAAAAGCCCGTCTTCGGTCTCCCGAAGACGGGCTTTTTGCATCGCTGCGGGAATGCTTGGACTCCGTCTGCGCAGTGGCGCGCGCGCGGGGAATGAGCAGCCTGAGAAGTGCGGTTGGCGCCATCCTCCTTTTGCTATGCACTGGCGCAGCCATCGCCGGATCGGGAGCGCCTCAGGCAGACGCGGTGCCCACGTTTAACCGCGACATTGCGCCAATCATCTTTGGCCACTGCGTCGAATGCCATCACCCTGATGGCGACGCGCCATTCAGCCTCACGAGCTATGCGGAAGTCAAAAAACGCGCAGAGACAATCGCCCGCGTTACGGGCAAGAAGGTGATGCCGCCCTGGCTCCCGGAACATGGCGACTTCGTGGGGGAGCGCCGGCTTGCGGCCGACGAAATCGCACTGCTGGATCGCTGGTCGAAAACCGGCTCGCTCGAAGGTGAAGCGGCAGATTTGAAAGTGACGCCGCGATGGACCGAAGGGTGGAGATTAGGCAAACCAGACGTGGTGGTGACGTTGCCCGAGCCTTTCCTGCTGCCAGCCGAAGGTGCGGACGTGTATCGAAACTTCGTTATTCCGAAGGTGGTGCCCGACGGGCGCTATCTGCGCGCCAGCCAGTTCAATCCCGGCAAAACGGCTGCCATTCACCATGCGTTCGTTTTGTTCGACGACACAGGCGGAGCCCGTCGACGAGACGTAGAGGACGCAGAGCAGGGCTTTCCCGGAATGGACCCCGGTGGCGCGGCCGCATCCCAAGCGATGTTCATCTCCTGGCAACCGGGGAAGGGAGCTGCGCAAGCGCCCGCCGGCGCGGCGGCCGTCCTGCGGAAAACAACGGATCTCGTACTTCAGGTCCACATGCGCCCAACAGGCAAGCCGGAGCTCATTCAGCCGAGCGTCGCCCTGTACTTCACCGACCAACCACCGACTCGCTCACCTGTGATGGTGCTCTTGCGCTCGGTGGAAATCGATATCCCCGCTGGTTCGCAGGATTACGCGATCGAGTCGTCTTACGAGATGCCCGTGGATGTCGAGGCGCTGGCGGTATTGCCTCACTTGCACTATCTCGGAAAACAAGTGCGCGGCTGGGCCGAGCTTCCGGACGGCCGGCAACGCGAACTGATCCACATCAAGCAGTGGGACTTCAACTGGCAGGGCGAATACCACTATGCGAAGCCAGTCTTTCTTCCGAAAGGAACAAAGCTGCAAATGCGCTGCACCTACGACAACTCAGCGGCGAATCCTCGGAATCCAAACCAGCCCCCAAAGCGCGTCACATATGGCATGCAGAGCTCTGACGAATTGGGAGAGCTCACGTTTCAGCTGATGCCTCGGAATCCAAGCGACCTGGGAG
>CBHXZU010000135.1:0-10629 GCA_966125105.1 uncultured Prosthecobacter sp. | reverse complement strand
TCGCTTGAAGCTCCATCAGGATGACCGACTTTATCACCCCGCTACTTCCTTAACTTATTGGCAGTGCTGCCGAGCCCCCCCTTCGCCTTTTCATCGCCTTTTCCCGTGTTTCCTGAACTCTTCTCCGCATGACTCCCGGAAAAGCCCGTCGGTTGGCTCGAAAAGCAGCGCTGCGTCAGTTGGAAGTGGTCGAGTCGCTCGAAGCGCTGGCCAACTCGATCGGGAAGGCGGACACCATGATCAACGAGTTGAAGGAGCAAATGGAAGCGGTGAACGCGAAGCACGCGGACCGGAAAACGACGGCGGATGACATCGCTTATCTCGAAGACCTTCTCCGCTGCGCCCGCAAAAAACTCACGTGGGAGCAGCAGATGGCGAAGCTTTCGAAGCGCATTCCCGAGGTTCTCGAAACGGTGAGCGCGGTGATGAATGATCCGGAAGCGGCGCCCTCCGAGGAGACCCGCGCCGCTGTCGTGCAGCTGCTCCAAAAGGTGCATCACTCGATGGCCAGCCTCGAGAAAGCGAAGGGCGACTAGGCGCGGGGACGGCCATTCAATTGCGGTCAACGTCCGTTCTCGGGTGGAAACCCGGAGGAAAAGAGATTCATCCTCAACGGAGGGCGAGGAACGAGAAGAAGCGAAGTTTCCCGTGCCATTCGCAGGAGGCGTGCACGCGGGATGCACGAAACGCTCACTGAACGCTGACTGATCGAGTTCTGGAATTAAGATGTTCCACTCGGTTGCCACGGGGCCGTGTTCCCGCGGGCCTACGGAGCCTGGTTACTCCCTCTGGCGCGGCTGACTTTTCGCTATAAGATCCGCTCCGATCCGAAGTTGGTATTCGATGACTTTTCCGCCCGCCAGAACGTCGATCGTTCTCCTCGCCGTCCTCCGCACAGCGGGCGCGTTTGCAGCCGACGACCTGGACTTTTTCGAGAAGAAGGTTCGGCCGCTCCTCGCGGATCGCTGCCTCGAGTGCCATTCGACGGAGAAGAAGGTGAAGGGCGGGCTCGCTCTCGACACGCGCGCGGGATGGGAAAAAGGCGGCGATGCCGGACCGGCAATTGTCCCCGGAAAGCCCGATGAGAGCCTGCTGATCAAGGCCGTGCGTTACACGGATCCGGATCTCCAAATGCCGGAAAAGCGCAAGTTGCCGGATGCGGAAATCGCGATTCTCGAAGAATGGGTTCGTCGGGGCGCGCCGGACCCCCGGACCGGTGGCGCCGTTGCGGCGAAGCAGGTCGGCATGAGCGTGGCCGATGGCCGGAAGTTTTGGGCATACATTCCTCCGGCGAAGCCGCCCGTGCCCGAGGTGAATGATGGCGCGTGGCCGCGAAACGCCATCGATCGGTTCGTCCTGGCGAAGCTCGAAAAAGCGGGGCTGACTCCTGCGAAGGACGCTGGGTCGGAAGTCCTCGCGCGTCGCCTTTCGCTCAATCTGACCGGACTGCCGGCGACTGCCGAGACGCTTGCGCTCACCCAAACGCAAGGCGTTGCAAAAGCCGCCGAGGCGCTGCTGGCCTCGCCGCAATACGGCGAGCATTGGGGACGCTATTGGCTCGATGTCGCGCGCTTCGCGGAATCTTCCGGCGGCGGGCGCACGCTGCTGTTCAAGGATGCGTGGCGGTATCGTGATTACGTGATCGAGGCGCTGAACGCGAATCTGCCGTTCGATCAATTCCTGCGGGAGCAAATCGCCGGCGATCTCCTGCCGCACAAGGATCTCGAGGAAGAGCGGCGCCACCGGGCGGCAACGGCATTTCTCGCGCTCGGCCCCACGAATTACGAAGAGCAGGACAAGCAGCAGCTTCGCTTTGACGTCATCGACGAACAACTCGACACGATCGGGAAGACCGTCATGGGCCAAACGATCGGCTGCGCGCGGTGTCACGATCACAAATTCGACCCAATTCCGCAGCGCGACTATTACGCCCTAGCCGGCATCTTCGCGAGCACGCGCACGCTGCATAATTACACCGACAACGTGGCCCGCTGGGTTGCGGTGCCGATGAAATTGGAGGGCGAAGAGGAACGCAAACTCCAGGAGCACGAGCGCCAGGTTGCCGAGTTGAAGGAGTCCATCGACGCGGCGAAGAAGCTGGCGAAACGCGCGACGGCAAGTGCTGCAGAAAGACCGTCTTTGCCGATCGCAGTTTCGGCGCTGCCCGGAATCGTCGTGGACGACGACGAAGCGAAAATTGTTGGTGACTGGAAAGCCTCCACGAGCGTGAAGGGTTACGTCGGCGCCGGCTACCGCACGGACGAAGGCGAGGGGAAGGGGGCCAAGACCCTGACCTTCGTTCCGAAGTTTCCCGCCGCCGGCCGCTACGAAGTGCGCCTCGCGTATACGCCGGCCGCGAACCGCTCGCCAGCTGTTCCCGTGCACGTGTTGCACGCGGATGGAGAGGCGGACATTACCGTCAATCAGAAGCTCGATCCTCCCGTGGATGGCCGCTTCGTTTCGCTCGGCGTGTTTAGATTCGAAAAGGATGGCGCCGGTTATGTGATGGTCTCGAATGAGGCGACGAAAGGCCATGTCATCGCGGATGCGGTGCAGTTCATCGCGCAGGAGGAAACCACGGGAGATGTCACTTCCGCCCGAGCGCCAGCTTCGCCGGAAACGCCTTCCGTGAAACAGCTCGAAGCGCGGATGAAAGCCCTCGTGGAGAGCGGGCCGCGCCGGCCCATGGTCATGACCGTGACGGAGATCCCCGAGGACATCGATGACACGCAGATCCGGATCCGTGGCGTCGTGAACCAGCGCGGCGCGAAAGTGCCCCGGGGATTCCTAACCGTGTGCGCCAGCTCGAAACCCGCGGAGTTCTCGAAAGCGCAGAGCGGACGCAAAGAGTTCGCCGAATGGCTCACCGCGCGCGAACACCCGCTAACCGCCCGAGTCTTTGTAAACCGCGCCTGGCATTGGTTGTTCGGCCAGGGACTCGTCCGCTCTGTCGATAATTTCGGCACGACTGGCGAGGCGCCATCGCACCCGGAATTGCTCGACTACTTGGCGGTGGAGTTCATGGAGCATGGCTGGGACATCAAGTGGCTGATCCGCGAAATCGTCTCTTCGCGAACGTGGCAGCTCGCGGTCGGTAATGCGTCGTCTGATCCAGATAACCGTCTTCTTTCGCATGCCAACCGCCGCCGGCTCACCGCGGAGCAACTGCGGGACACCATGCTTTCCGCAAGCGGGGAACTGGACCTTCGCGTTCTCGGTCCAAACATCGTTGGCGCCGGCGAAATCAATGCGAACGACACGAGCGCGCAGAACATTGAATACGCCTACCAGTTCAAAGATGCGCGACGGTCGGTTTACACCCCGGCCTTTCGGGCGCGCCGTCTGGAGCTCTTCGAGGTGTTCGACTTCGGCAATATTAACGCGCCATTGGGCTCCCGGAGCACGAGCAACGTCGCTCCGCAGGCGCTTTACCTCTTAAATCATCCCTGGGTCATCGGGCGGGCTGAAAAGGCCGCGGAACGCGTGTTGGCCGCTTACGCGGATAAGGATGGCCGACTGGATGAGGCCATGAAATGGACGCTGGGTCGGGTGCCGAGCGCGGGGGAACGCCAGAAGTTTCTCACGTACGTGAATGCTGCGGCCGATCAGCGCTTAGCTTGGGCAGAGGTTTTCCATACTCTCTTTAGCTGTCTGGATTTTCGATATTTTGAATAGGGGTTGTATCCGTGTTTCCCGACGACACGGCACTTGCCACCGAGCCGCGAACTTCGTCACACTCCGGCTGTGTCCGCAGGCGATAAACCTCGTCCCAGCAATCCCGCACTCTTCACCACCACACGATGGAGCGTCGTGCTGGCGGCAGGAGATGGGCATTCCAAGGAAAGTGAGGGCGCGCTCGCCTGGCTGTGCGAGCAATACTGGTTCCCGCTTTACGCCTATGCGCGGCATCGCGGCCACCGTCCCCCCGAAGCGGAGGACCTGGTGCAGGGCTTTTTCGTGCGCGTGCTCGAGCGGAAGATTTTCTCCGACCTCGATGCGGAACGCGGCCGTTTCCGCGCATTCCTGCTCGCTTGTTTCCATCACTACATGGCGAGTGTTTGGACCAAGTCGCAGGCGCAAAAGCGCGGCGGCAAGGCCGAGCTCGTCCCGCTGGATGAGGCGACCGCAGAGGAACGCTATCGGCGCGATTTCACGGATACCGGCACCCCGGAACGCGACTTTGACCGGGTGTGGGCGCTTACCTTGCTGGACCGCGTCTTTTCGCGCTTGCGGGAAGAGTGTGAGGCAGGCGGGAAAGCCGGCCGGTTCGCGGTGATTCAACCGTTTCTCCAAAGCGAGCGCGAGGGTCGAAACTACGAAGACGCCGCGAAGGAATTGAACATGACGGCCACGGCACTGCGTGTCACCGTGTTCCGCCTGCGCCAGCGCTTTCGGGATATGCTCGTCGACGAGATCCGGCAGACTGTTGCCGATCCCTCGGAAGTGCCGGCCGAAATTCGCCACCTGTTCCAGGCACTTGGAAAATGAACTGAGGATGATTTCATCCTTGGGCTCGTCCCCCTGAAAATCATGTCCGTTGAAACCACATCAGCATCGTCCGCGACTTGTCCGAATTGCGGGACCTCGTTGACGCGCGGGGAAATGTGCCCGCGCTGTCTCTTCGGGGATGTGCTGGCCGTGCTGGATGGCCCAATTCCACCGAAGCCGCCGACGACCCCGTTGATGGCTGATCGTCGGCGAATCGGCGAATACGAACTGCTGGAGGAACTCGGCCGCGGTGGCATGGGCGTCGTGTGGAAGGCAAGGCAGACTCGGCTGAACCGGATCGTGGCCCTGAAACTCGTCCGCGGAGGCTGCCTCCCGGGCGAAGCCGCGGCGAAGCGTTTCCGCCGCGAAGCGGAAGCCGCAGCCCAGCTCAAGCACCCGCACATCGTCGTGATCCATGAGGTGGGTGAATCGGACGAGCAGCTTTATCTCTGCATGGAGCTCGTCGAGGGAGGATCGCTGGCCGATTGGCTGAAGCGAGTGGCTTTCTCGCCCCGCGATGCAGCAACGCTCCTCGCAAAGGTCGCGCGCGGCGTGCACCACGCGCACGAAAACCAGATTCTTCACCGCGACCTGAAGCCCGCAAACATCCTGCTCAGCCCGATGGGTGAGCCGCAGGTGTGTGACTTCGGCCTCGCCCGGCTCGGCGATAGCGAGAGTTCTTTGACCCTCAGCGGAGAGCTGCTGGGCACACCGGCTTACCTTTCCCCGGAGCAGGCCTCCGGCAAGATGCGGGACCTCACTCCCGCGAGTGATACCTACAGCCTGGGCGCGATTCTTTACGAACTGCTCTGCGGGCACCCGCCGTTTTCCGCCGACAACATTCCCGCGCTTTTGCGGAAAGTTGCGGAAGACGATCCGATGCGGCCGATCTCGCACTACTCGGGATCGCGAGTGCCGTCCGACCTCTCGACGATCTGTCTCAAGTGTCTCGAGAAAGAACCGGCCGCCCGTTACAGCAGCGCCCTTGCGCTTTCCGACGATCTCGAGCGGTGGCTCCGCGGGGAACCGATTCTCGCGCGACCGGTGCCGCGGGTGGAGCGGCTTTGGAAATGGGTGCGCCGAAAGCCCGTCCTCGCCGCGCTTTGGCTCGGTATCACCGTGCTGATGATCGTTGTGGCGGTCGTCGCGACAGTGATGAGCGTCAGCCTCGAGCAGGAGCGGAAGCGTGTCGCTGCGCTTGCGGACGTCACGCGGCACCAGGTGGCCCGCCAGCTTTCCGAGAGTGCGCAACGCTACATGAGCGGCGGCGATTACCTGCGAGCGCTGCCGGGACTTGCGGAAGCGATTCGTGTGGGCACTGGCGATCCGCGGCTCGATGAGGCGGACCGCATACGCTTCGCCGTGTTGCTGCGCGCATCGCCGACGCTGAAGAAGGCGTGGCTGGGAAATCTCCCGATCACGCGCGCGGAAGCAACCATCGATGGCGAGCGGCTGTTCCTCTCGACCGAGAGGTCTGCTGAAGTTTGGGCCGTGACCGCCGGGCAGCGCATTGGCGATCCGATCGAGTTTGAGAAGTCGGTCTCGAATGCCCAGTTTGATTCGGCGACTGGCCGCTGGGTCCTCGTGGAAGCCGAGGGACGAATCGAGAAATGGGAGCCGGACTCGGGCAAGCGCGCCGATTTCGGCGAAGGTCACCTTTACACCCCGCCCGATGCTTACATGCAGCGGAGCGCAAATTTTGTCTCGTATCGGAAGAACGAGGCGGAGGTTCGATCGGTGGCCGATGGGAAGCGCGTTGCCGGGCCGTTCACGCACGCGGCCGACGTGCAGTGGGCGGTGATCCTGCCGGGCATGGACCGCGCGCTGTCTGCGGACATGGATGAGGCAATTTACTTGTGGGACCTCACCACGGGCATGCCCGCCGGCGACCCGATAAAGCTCGGCAAGACGAAAAAGTCCCTCAGCCTCGACACGTTTGATCCAGTTTCAAAACGCGCCGCGCTGCATCGCGAGCGGGATTGCTGGGTCCTGGATTGCCGCACAGGCACGCTGGTTTCCGAGATTCTGGATGCAAAGGATTCTCCCCAGTCGCTCGGATACGACGAGCATGGAAACTGGCTCTTTCTCGCCCGAAACAATGAAGGCGTGACGCTGCGCAGTCTGATGGACGGCACCATTGTCTGGTCGTGGCTCCACAACGGCCTGGGTTTCCGCGGAAACTTCACGCCCGGTTCGGGCGCAGTCGCCACGCAGAGCTGGAACGGTTCGACGCGCGTCTTCCGGATCTCAAATGGGCGCCCGATGACCCCATTCCTGTGGCAGACCGCCACGCCGGGCAGTTGTATCCTGGATCCAAAGCTTCGCTGGTTGCTCATGCGCGGCGATGAGCCGGCGGCGCGCATGTGGCAACTCAAGGACGAGGAGGGCGCGATCGACTTTCCGATCGCAATCGAAACCCCCGTCAATGCCTGGCACGCGCTCGATCCGAACCGCCTCTGCGTCGCGGAGGCCGATGGCATGGTTCGCGCCTGGGAGAAGGAGCTGCCCCGTCGGCGAGCCGGCGAAGTGCAACACCCGGAGCCCACGCTGTTGAAAGCGGGCCCGTGCGCGGATGGAACGCGATTCTTCACCGTCGGCGGCCGCTCGGCGCAAGCGTGGGACTCGAGGACCTTCAAGGCAGTCGGGGCTCCGGTGAAATTGGAAAAGCCGATCATCGATGCGGCGATCGATGCGACCGGGACGCAGTTCGCTTTGCTCGATGGCGATGGCCGAATTTCCGTTCACGATAGTGCGCGGGGCCGGATCGTGACTTCGATGGCAGCGGCCGCGCGCCAGGTGGAGTTTAGCGCGGATGGCAAGCGGATCCTGGCCGTCGGTGAGAAAATCGCCCGCGTGTGGAATGCCGCGACGGGCGAGGCGATCGCCACGGCCGGGGAAGAAAAAGACGAGATGGTGCGCGCGCGCTTTTCTCCGGATGGCCGTCGCGTCCTGCAATGGACGGCTCGCAAATCGACGGGTCCGTATCGCGCGATCGTTTGGGATGCGGAGACCGGCGCGGTGAAAACCACGCTTCCGCCGCATTGGCAGGGAATCGGGGATGCAATGTGGAGTCCGGACGGCAAGCTCGTCGTCACCGGCGGGCACGATCACATGCTTTTGCTCAGTGATGCCGAGACCGGTTCCCTTGTGATTCCCCCAATTCAGCACGGCCAAAAGGTTGCGACGGTGGGTTTTTCCAAAGACGGGCTGCTCATGTGGTCATTGGCCGACAAGGAAATCGTCGTGTGGAGCACGGTGAGTGGCGAAGTCATCTCGCCGCGGTTGAGACAATCGAAAACGCCGATTGCGATCACGATGGCGACTGGCAACGGCCGGGAGCTGGCGGTGGTATGCCCGAAGGCTTTCCCCACGATGTGGAGTCTGAGTGCCGATCTGCGTCCTCCGGCGGAACTGGCGAACATCGCGCATGCCCTGTCCGCCCATGCCGTCGTCGGCGGAACGAGCGCGTTGCGTCCATTGACCATGGCGGAAATGCGAGCGGCTTGGGAAAGTGTGCGGCAGGCGATCGGGGCTTGGTAGCGTGCTACCGAGGCGGTTTTCACCGTCAGGTTCGACGAAAAGCCGGTGTGCTGGTGGAGCGCCTTCGAGATTGTTTAAAATGGTTAAGACGCGGGCGAAACGAGGCCGCCGCTAACACGCTTGCGCCGTAGTGCGGTTCGCCAGAACGGCTTTGACGTTCCATTCACCGCAGATGTCGCATCCCAGCTTCGCTCCCGTCTTTCCTTGGCCGAAGTCGTTCTTGAATGGCCCGCCTGTACCGCTCTGGCGAGCCGTGCTAGGGCGCAAGCGTGCTTGCCGCGGCCGTCGCGTGGTTTCGCTTCATTCCAAGGTGACCGGCACTTCTCCTTTCGCTGCTGACAAAGACCCTGTGCGTCGCGGGATTAATGCATAATATCCGGACCGCCTGTTATGACGTCATTCCTCACCAGACGCGCTGCGCTTCAGCAATTGTCCTGCGGCTTTGGCTACATGGCTCTCGCGGGGCTCGCGGCGGAACAGCAGGCCCGCGCGGCCATCGCGAATCCGCTGGCGCCGAAAAGGCCGCATCATCTGCCGAAGGCAAAGCGGGTGATCTTCCTCTTCATGCAGGGCGGCGTGTCGCACGTGGACTCGTTCGACCACAAGCCGCGCCTGCTCGCGGAGGACGGGAAGATGATGCACTTCGACGACGCCCGCGCTTTGGCAAAGACGGGCAAGGGCGCGGAGCAGCGGGTGATGAAGCCGCTGTGGGACTTCAAGCAGCGCGGCCAGAGCGGGCTCTGGGCGAGTGAGCTCTTCCCCCAGATGGCGGCGCACATGGACAAGCTGTGCGTGATCCGCTCGATGCACACGGAAGGCGTCGCGCACGGGCCGGCCACCTTGTTCCTGCACACTGGGACGACGAACTTCATCCGACCGAGCATGGGCGCGTGGGTGAATTACGGGCTCGGCACCGAAAACGAAAATCTTCCCGGATTCGTCAGCATCTCTCCCAGCATGGGCAATGGCGGCCCGCGCAATTACGGCAACGCTTTCCTTCCGGCGGTATACCAAGGGACCGCCTTGGGCCGGAGCGGACTTCCGGCGAAAGACACCGGCTTTGGAAACATCCGTTCGCCATTCAACCCCGAAGCGGCGCAGCGGCAGTTTGGCCTCTTGCGCGAGATTAACGCAGAGCAACTGCGGGCAAAACCCGGCGATAGTGAATTGGAGGCGGTCATCTCGAGCTACGAGCTCGCGTGGCGCATGCAGAGCCAGGCACCCGGGGTGGTGGATCTCTCGAACGAGACGCCCGAAACGCTGGCGCTCTATGGCATCGGCGAGAAGGACACGGATAACTATGGGCGCCAATGCCTCATGGCGCGTCGTCTTGCGGAAGCCGGCGTGCGCTACATCCAGGTGAACTACGGCGACAATTCAAACAACCCGGCATGGGATCAGCACTCAAACCTGCCCAAGCATGGCGACCACGCGCGCGCCGTCGACAAGCCCGTTGCCGCGCTGCTGACCGATCTCGAACGCCGCGGGTTGCTCGATGATACGCTCGTCTGGTGGGGTGGCGAGTTTGGCCGGACGCCGTACGCGGAGAAGAACGGCACCGGCCGTGATCACAATCCGAATGGCTTCAGCGTCTGGCTCGCGGGTGGGGGCGTAAAACGCGGTGTGGCCTACGGAGAGACCGACGAGTTCGGCCATCGTGCCGTGATCGACAAAGTGCACATGCACGATCTTCACGCAACGGTGCTGCATTTGCTCGGCATCGATCACGAGAAGCTAACTTATCGCCACGATGGCCGCGACTATCGCCTCACCGATGTCTACGGGCATGTGGTGAAGGACATCATCGCGTAGAGCGTTGCGAGCGCGCTTGCGAGGGGAGCATGGGCCTCCGGCCCGTAACGGAGAGCCGTCCCAAGCACGAGGCGCGTAAATTCCAGGATACCTCCGGAATGAGGCGGATTCATTCACGCTGGCGCAGGACCGAAGCTAGCTCCCGGCAACTCTGCCCGCTCATTTTGCGATGACCCCGGTTACCGGCCGGAGGCCCATACCCCCCGGTAAAAAAAGAAGCGCGCCCTTTCGAGCGCGCTCCTTGGTGGGTTGGGATGGGCTGATTCTTTAGTTCTGGAACCACTCGGTGTGGAAGAACTCGCCGGCCGGCTTGTCCACACGCTCGTAGGTGTGCGCGCCGAAGTAGTCGCGCTGCGCCTGGAGCAGGTTCGCAGGAAGGCGCTCGCTGCGGTAGCTGTCGAAGTAAGCAAGCGCCGCGCTGAATGCCGGAGCCGCCACGCCGTTGTTGATCGCGGCGGTGACCGCGGTGCGCCAGTTGGCCTGCGTGCGGTTGAGAATGTCGCGGAAGAACGGCGCGAGCATGAGGTTCTTCAGCTTCGGGTTTTCGCGGTAGGCCTCGGTGATGCGGTTCAGGAAGCGGGCGCGGATGATGCAACCGCCACGCCAGATCGCCGAGATGTCCTCGAAGTTGAGGTTCCAGTTGTAAAGCGCGCTGGCAGCGCCGAGTTGCACCATGCCCTGCGCGTAGCTCACGATCTTGCTCGCGTAGAGCGCGTCACGCACGGCGTCGATGAGCGCCTGGCGGTCGCCGGTGTAAGCCTTGGCTTCCGGTCCCTTGAGGTCCTTCGA
>CBHXZU010000134.1:0-10640 GCA_966125105.1 uncultured Prosthecobacter sp. | reverse complement strand
CTCTTCGGCGTGATCGTGCAGTTTGGCGGCCAGACCCCGCTGAACCTCGCCGCGGGTCTCGCCGAAGCCGGCGTCCCGATCATCGGCACGTCGCCGAAGTCCATCGAGATTGCCGAAGACCGAAAGCTCTTCGGCGCCATGCTCGACCGCCTCGGCATTCGCCAGACCAGCGGCGGCACGGCGGTCACGGAGGATGAAGCGGTCGCCGTAGCCAACAAGGTCAGCTACCCTGTGCTCGTGCGCCCCAGCTTTGTGCTCGGCGGTCGCGGCATGATGCTCGTCCACAACGAAGCCGATCTCCGCAAATACATCCGCGACGCCATCGAGGTGAGCGCGGGCGCAGTGGCCGGCACGGTGAACACCGGCACCGCCGATGCGAAAGGCGCGCTGCCTTCGGATCGCCCGATCCTCGTCGACCACTTCCTCGAAGACGCCACCGAAGTCGACGTCGACTGCATCAGCGACGGCGAGACCGTCGTGATCGGCGCGATCATGGAGCACATCGAGCAGGCCGGCATTCACAGCGGCGACAGCGCTTGCGTCATCCCGCCCTTCAGTCTCAGCGACAAGGTGAAGAAGGAGATCAGCGACGCGACCAAGGCCATGGCCAAGGAGCTCAAGGTGAAGGGACTCATGAACGTCCAGTTCGCGGTGCAAAACGACACCGTCTACGTGCTCGAAGTGAACCCGCGCGCCAGCCGCACCGCGCCCTTTGTCAGCAAGGCCGACGGCGTTCCGCTGCCGAAGCTCGCCGCCAAAATCATGGCCGGCAAGACCCTCAAGGAACTAGGCTTCACGCAGGAAGTCATTCCGCCGCACTACTCGGTGAAGGAGGCCGTCTTCCCATTCACGAAGTTCGCCGGCGTCGACATCGTCCTTGGCCCCGAGATGAAGAGCACCGGCGAAGTGATGGGCATCGACGCCAACATGGGCATCGCCTACGCCAAAGCGCAGATGGCCGCGCAACCCGCGCTGCCGCTGAAGGGTAACATCTTCATCAGCATCGCCGACGCTGAAAAGCCCAAGGCCGCAGAGCTCGCGAAGGGTTACGCCGACCTCGGTTTCACCCTCTACGCCACGAGCGGCACCGCCGCCGTCCTCGAGAAAGCGGGCGTGCCGGTAAAGAAGCTGCACAAACTCAGCGAAGGCCGCCCCAACGCGCTCGACATGCTGAAAAACGGCGAACTCGCGCTCGTGATCAACACGCCCAGCGGCAAAACCGCGCGGGAAGACGAAGTGAAAATCCGCAGCACTGCCAGCAGCAGCCGCGTTCCTGTGATGACCACCCTCCGCGCCGCCCGCGCCAGCCTCGAAGGCATTCGCTCGCTTAAAGCCGGCGGATACACGGTGAAGCCGTTGCAAGAGTGGCATAAGAAGTAGAGCATGCCGAAATTGGTTTCCGGCACCGCACGCTCGCTTGCGCAAAGTAGCGCGGGTCTTCGACCCGTGGGGGTGGGATCGATGGAGCGGAGCTGTTTGGGTTATCCGGAAACTTCTTTTGGCATTCGCTATAGGCGTATGCCGCGAATCTGATCACGGCGCTCACGAATCGACCCGCAACGCAATGGAAGTCGAAGACGTCCACCGCTGGCACGAGGAGATTTTTACACGCATGGCGAAAGCCGGCTGGGTGGAAAAATTCGCGTATGCCGAAGGGCAAGGCTGGTTCGTGACCTGGACCGCCGCCGGCGCTGGCCATTCGCAAATCCTCAAGGCACTCAGCGCGACCTTGGGTCTCCGCGAGCACGATCGCGCCGCGCTCGGCTTCGACGCATTGGCGCGAGGTGAAGCGCTGCCGAGTGGGTTAACGCTCCAGGTGCCAGACGTCCAACCGTTGGTGAAGGAAGGCTGGATCGATGCCGTCGATCAACTCGCGCTCGCCCGCGATGAAGACGGTCTACTGATCCTCATGCACCTCGTCGCGAACTACGCCCCGGATCACAAAACGCCGATTTCGAAGAACTGAGTTTGTTTTGAGTAGATAGAGGCTAGTCAGAAGCGTGAATCCGTCGAAATGGCGCAGTGCCAGCTCGGCAAATCGACGGAATTCGGAGCGTCAGGGCGCGTTCTTGGAGGGGCGAACACCAGGCCCCCCGCTGCGCGACCCGCAGCCAGAAACCTGGAATGTAGATCTACGCTCGCGAAGCTACAGGAACCAAATCGAGTGCAGGGCGTCCTGGTGTTCGCTCCTCCAGGACGCGCTTCTCACGTTCGACATCCGAGCAGGTGAAAACGTGAGCACGGGCATTCGTCGCGCCCGTCGCGTCGTTGCAGTGGCTGATGCGGCCGCCGCCTACGACATCCGTCGTTGACATTTACGACACGCGTCGTAATACTCGTTTTCATGCCCGGGAAACCACAGCTGCCGCGTCCCACCGAAGCTGAGCTCGAGCTGCTTCGCGTGATGTGGGAACGCGGTCCCAGCACAGTGCGCGAAATTCACGATTCGCTCAGCGATTCGAAGGACACCGGCTACACCACCACCCTCAAGATTTTGCAGAAGATGACCGACAAGGGTCTCGTTCACCGGGACGAATCCGAGCGGTCTCACGTCTACTCCGCGGCCATTCCCGCGGAGAAGACGCAGCGCCAACTCGTGCGCGATCTCCTGCAACGTGCTTTTGGCGGCTCACCGGCCAAGCTGGTGTTGCAGGCCTTGTCTGAAAAGCGAGCGACGGCGGATGAACTCGCGGAGATTCGGCGCCTCCTCGATCAGCTGCAAAAACCAAGATAAATCCCATGAACACCAGCGCATGGACTGAAGCGCTCGGCTGGACCCTGATTCATTCGGCCTGGCAGGCGACCGTCATTGCAGCCTGCCTCTGGATCGCATGCCTCGCTGCTCGGAGAGTCAGTCCGCAGATCCGTTATGTCGCAGGGTGCCTTGCATTGCTCGCGACCGTCGCAGTCACCGGCATGACGTTCGTTCGCGAGATCGAGACCGCGCGCTCTTCTTCCCGGAATACCGCGCGTACCCAGTTCGGTGCGATGGATCAGCCATTGGCGAACGGTTTTTCGGAAGACCGATCGAGCGCCCCAGCCGGACCAGCAGTTCCTCCGCTCGTTCAGTCGTTGCAAACCGTCAGCGCATCACCCGCGACAGCTCCACGCTCCGCTCTTCATGTAAACTTTCGCGCTCGCTTCGCGCAGGCAGTGCGACCCTTCACGGCCCCCATTGTTACGATGTGGCTCCTCGGGGTGAGCCTCTTCTCCATTCGGCTTTGGCGGAGTTGGCGAGCGGTCATTCGCTTGCGAAACTCCGGAAGGCGTTGCGAACCTGGGGCGCTCGAAAAGCGTTTCGCGGCCTTGCGCTCCGCCCTCGGTGCATCGCCAGCGGCCCAGTTCCTGGTCTCTGCCCGGGTTCGCGTGCCGATGGTGATCGGATGGATCAAACCCGTGGTTCTGCTTCCCGCCACGGTTCTCGCCGGCCTTTCGAGCGCTCAACTCGAGGCAGTTCTCGCGCACGAGCTCGCGCACATTCGCCGCCATGATTACCTGGTAAATCTTCTGCAGAATGCAGTTGAGACGGTCTTCTTTTATCACCCCGCAATTTGGTGGATTTCGCGAATCGTTCGCGAAGAGCGGGAACACTGTTGTGACGATATCGCCGCGGCTGCCACCGGCGGGGCACTTGGGTACGTGGATGCGCTCGCCGCGCTTGAACAGACCCGGGCCATTGCGCCCGATCTCGCGATCGCGATGAATGGCGGCTCGTTGCTAGGCCGCGCTCGACGACTTCTCCTCCAGAAGCCGGCGGAAGGGCCGGCGCAGGATTTGTTTGCGGGCGGCTTGGTGCTTCTCGCGGTTGCCGCGCTCTTTCTAATCCCATTTGCCCTTTCGCGCGCGGCCGAGGCAGCCGCTCCGAAAGGAACCGATCCGAAGGCAGCGCCGCTGACCGGCACCAGCGCGAATGAGCATTTCCGCGCTTTCGACGAAGTGAAACGTGGCGACATTTGGCCGCCCGAAGTTTTGGCAAAATTGCCGTTCGGCCCCGCGCATGCGACTGGCTTGCGCGCAGCCTGGATTTTCCGGCCGATGCGCGAGGAATACTTCCCTGGCGATTCACTGGCTTGCCGCATCATTATCCAGAATGACGGTGCCGATCCGGTCGAGTTTCTTGCCGATCGGTGGGTGCAGGATGCGCAGTGGTCGATCACTAATTCGACTGGCACGCGCGTCACGCCGAACTATCGAAAAGCGATCAGGAGCGACCTCCCGCCCGAAGCTGCCGAGCAGCGGATTCGGCTGGCGCCGGGCGAAGCGGTGGAATTGGCAACGCCGGGAGTCGGCCTCGGCGGCGGCGACTTCGATGAAGTCTATGGCGACGACTTTCCCGGCGTGTTTGTGCCGGGAAAAGCTGGCGACGTATATGAATGCAGCTGGAGCATTCCGTTGCGCGGCGCTTGGGCCCACACCGCTGATGCAGCCGTTGCCATCCCGAAGCCAGTAAAGCTGGACACCGGCGCGGTGAAGTTCCGAATTGGTGCTCGGGATCCCGCCGATCCCAACCGGACCTCCATCGCGACTGCACCCGGGAAATACATCATCGAACCAGGATTGGATTTGCGGATCGTGCGCGTGCCAATGCAATTCTCGACAACTGTGAATGGGAAGCCGGTTCCGTCCGATGACACGGTGTTCGAAATGAATTGGGCCTCAGTGGATTCCCCACCTGCAGTTATCCCGCCGGGCGGGACGATTACGCGAAAGGCTAGTGCCGTGCCGCTCCCGGACGGGGATGGGACGTATGTGATCGCTTGGCGTAGAGGTGAACGGACGCTTTGGGTTGGCGAGGCTGACAAGGTTCGGCGCGTGGATTTGACGGTCGCCGGTAAGTTCCCCCTCGCGGAGGTTCTCGAGTCCGTAGACCCGCTCGAACGTGAGAAGCTGCGTGAAATGGCGGAGAAAGTGGGCAGCGGCACTTCGTTTTCCGAAAAGCAATGGACGTGGGATGACGCTTCGGCCTTTGACGGTATGCCGGTGCATATCAAGGCAGCCCTCGAGAACCATCGCCCCAAGGCGAAGAAGGCGGTCGCGGACGGTAAATCCGAAGCCGTTGAAAACGCGCCGAAGAATCCAGGCACAGGAGTAGCCGCAGTTGACCAACCCGAGCCGAAAAAAGCTGCGGCGAAGGTGCCATACGCGGATCTGCTCAAGCAGCGTCTCCGCGTGGAGCGGATCAAAGAGGAATTAAATGCGTTGGAGCAACTGGCGGCGGATGCGTGGCCCGAAGCCGCCCGCCTCTTGCGGATCGAAGATGAGGCCACCCGCAAAACGTATATTCAGCTCCAGAGCGCATTGGCGGAAGAGGCGAAACTTCTGGCGGGCGGCCAGGGTGAAAACAACCCGCGCGTCAAAGCAGCGCGGGCGGAAATCGACTTCTTCCGCAAAACACTCGCTGAACAATTTGAGGCGATCAAGCGAGCGCATCGGACGAAGCTGAAGATCGAAGAAGCGCAATTGAAGACAATGGAGGAGCACTCCGGCCCTGCACCAAATGACCCGCAGGGGCGCCATGAGCAAATGCGCGATGGGGCGAAACGCTCCGAAGCGGACTCCAATCATAAGCCGGCTCCCGCTTCGCTTTCGCTCGCGCTCCCATCGACTGGAAGCGGCGTGCTGGTGGCGTCAGGTGTGGTTGCGGCCGATTCCAACGATCCGTGGCGGGCTTACGGTCGTGTCACCGACGACAGCGGCGCTCCTATTTCGGATGTCGAGATCTGGGTCCACACCGGACACGGCTCCCTCTTTCGCACCGGCATCGCAAAGACGGATGCAGACGGACGATATGCGGTGAGTTTCCGCCCAGGTATTCAGATGGAAAAGGAGTCATCGCAGTTGCAGTTTGCAAACGTCACCGCGCACAAGCCGGGTTGGTTTGAGAAGAACCTCAATCGGCAGGGCGCGGGAGCCGGCGCGATGCGCGATGTTTCGAAAGAGGATCTCGAAACGTTCAAGATCACACGTGAGCAACTGGTCCTGCCCGATAAGCCTCGCGAAGTGAACTTCGTGATGGCCAAGGCGGTGACGATCAAGGGCAGGCTCCTCGGGACCGGCACGTTTCCGACTCTTCCTCCGCAGGATTATCGCCGAGGAGACGAAAAACTCATTGCTGGATACGTGAAGCATGAGAAGGCCCCGCTCGCGCGGTGGAAGGTCTGGCTGACTGGGCCGGTCCTCGCGCCGGCAACCGGGGTCTATGCCAGCGCAGAGACCGATGCTGAAGGACGCTTTGAGTTCAAAGACGTTCCGGTCGGATACCAGTGGCAAATCCAGGCGGACACCCACGATCGCGGCAAAGACCCACGCTCACCGCTTTTCACACTCGAAGCCTTCAAAGACCTCAGCTTCGAAGTAGAGATGGATGAGAAGGAGACTGTATTGAAGGTTGTGCCGGAAAAGTAAGGAAGGCGCTCCTGCCTCCACAATTCACGACCATGAATGGGCCCTCTCGGAGGGGCGAACACGAGGACGCCCTCTGCCGCGAAGCGGCAGCACATCGCGGTGGCGCGTATACGGAGCCTTCCTTTTCGTCCTGTCGCCGCGCGCCTGCGTCATTAGTCCCATCTCTCCCATCTGTCCTATGGGCCCAGCTTTGCTACGGCCACGGGAACGCCTTCGGCGTTCAAGGCGTCCTGGTGTTCGCCCCTCCGAGAACGCCTTCCGTCACTCCACAGTGTACCTGTTTATTCGGCAAGCTCAGCCACCACCATACTGTGCACATCGAGCTTCGGGACGGTTACGCGGACGACGTCGCCTTCAGCTCTTGCCGGCAATTCCAGGTTCTCAGGCTGGAGCATCACTTTTCCGAGGCGGTACCCACGAAAGGCGACCCGTATATCGTGGATCGGGATCGTCTCTTCACGCAGCGGGACATCGTCCTCCGGCCGCGCCCGATTCGCCGTTGTGTTCACGTCATTGTAGAGGTGCACGATCAGCCGCTCGCCGTCTTTGCGCTGCCGCATGAATGTCGATTGCACACACATCGGCGCCTCCACCGTAATCGGCGGGGGAGTGGCGGCGACGGACGTGATCGCGTTTCTCAACAGCACGCGGTGATAGGGAAAGCTGTAGAGGTAATTCGCCGCATCCATCCCTGCCGCGAAGTAGAGCACTCGACCGGATCCGAAGGTTCGTGAAACGATGGCCGGCAGCGGCTCGGCTTTCCCTTCTCCGGACGGCGGCGTGATCGTGCCGAGTATCTTGGCCCCGTCAGCAGGTTGCACGCGCACGGCCGGACCTTTGAAGAGCACGTGTCTGGCGCCGACGAGTTCCCGCAGCTTGTCAGACTCCAACGGCGAATCGGCGGTCCTTGCAAAATCCCAAACGTTGCGACGTTTGTCCCAGTAGTCCGCGCTCAGATTCCTCGCGAAGTTTACATCCAGCGGTTCTTCTCCGCCGGACTTTCCAGCCGTTGGTATTCCGCGATGACTGACACCGAGCACGTCTGCCAGGGCGAAGTCTTTCCGCGGCTCGCCGAACTCGTCGCACAACGATGCGTCGAGCGTCGCCAACAAGCCGCTTCCGTTTCGAACAAACTCCCGGATCGCGCCGCACTGTGCCGTGTCGAGGGACGCAGTGTTCGCGAGAATGAGCACTTTGTATTTGGCCAACTCTGTCGGCGTGAGATTCCAATCATTAATGACCGTGACAGGGAGATGCTCCTCGAGTGCGGCGCGGAACATCCCGAAGACGTTGGCGAGGTAGCGCTCCTCTACTTTTCCCGAGCTGCGGCCGTAGAAGGTTCGGGTGTTATCGCTCATCACGAGCGCCGCCCAGCGTTCGGGCTCTTTATGCGTGAGCCAGGGCTTGCGCCGCTGCACTTCGCGCAAAGCTGCGTACGCGGATTCTTGCATTGGCGCAGGCTGAGCGACGGCCAGGCTTGGCATTGCGCCATGCGTCAGGACGAGCAGCATGCGGCGCAGGATTTCATGCCCGGGGAAGCTGTCTTTGCCGTACGGGTTTCCGTGCGACATGAGATACGGCTCGCTGAAAGCAACGCGATGATTCGTCACGGCCCACGCGTAGGCGTTTCCAAACGCGGGCACGACGGTTGCGCCGCGATTCGTCTCATCCATCCAGAACTCCTGGTCGGGCGCGTCGAGCAGGAGGTTCATGCGCGCTGGCATGTTGCGCGGGATGTCGCGGAAGTGTCCGAAGCGCCCGGCATTCGTCGTCCACGTCACCAAGGCGATGTTGGGATTGATGGCCTTGAGGCGCGCTTGCATGCGGACGATGAGCAATTCCATCCGGCGATCCGCCCAATGCTGATACCGGCGGAACTTCGGATCCTCCATGTTCACATTCGGGATCTCTTCGCCGGTGTCCTTGCGGAAAGCATCGCGGCAGCTTCCGCAAAAGCACACGCCGCCGTAGTGCAGTCCGTCGAAGCTAAATGCGGCGACGTCGGGATACTTCGTGACGATCTCGGCGAGGATCTCGATCAAGAAGTCGCCGTAGGGCCCGAGCAGACAGAGGCCGCCGCCAAATGGCTGCTTCACCATATCCACCTGCGGAATCTCCGTCGTGTTCTTCGAGATTTTGCGCCACTCGGGATGGGTCTCGTAGATCTCGGCCTGCAAGCCGGGGGGCACGACGCCGAGCATTTTGATTCCCAGTCTGCGATACTCCGCCATGTCCTTATCAAGGCGTTCCAGCGGCACGTGCGGACTCCGGCGCTTTAGCAGCTTTGAATCAAAATAGGCGTAGAAGGGATCGACGAATCCGAACTCGCTCAGTGTCACCCCTGCTGCCACCGCTCGCTCGCGTTGCGCGGTGTTCATCCCTGAGAGCGTGTAGCCTGCGCCGATGGTGTCCTGCACCCATGCGGGCACGCGAATTGGGCGGAAGGCCTCGCGCTCGAAGGGCTGGGGGAGGACTGGCGCTTCCCAAATCTCGTCGGCAATTGCGCGAGGAGTTGCCGCGCCGACTAGCATCCCGAGACCCAGGAGGAGTTTCCGCGTCCGCTTCATGGTTAAACAACCGCGAAGCATCGAAGTCATTGTAGGTTTGCGAACTAGGTGGAGGCTTCCGAGCGTGAATTGACTTCTCGGAGGCGCGAACACCGGGGCGGCCTCTGCGCGAAGCGCAGCTGTAACCGTTGCAATGCTGCCAGTGATGGAACGACCAGGAGGTCCGTTTACCGTTCTCTCATTTGCCGTTGCCACGGCTTTGGCTGCGCTTCGCGCAGAGGGCGCCTGGAAAGGCTCCCCTCCTTGGGGCTTCCGACGTTCGGCGGTTTCAATTCACTGCTGCGCTCACCGTGACGGCGACGGACGCGATGTGGCCGGCGTCGTCTGCCGCTTGCACGGTCCAGCGTCCGGGCTGGGGCGACCACATGAGCGGTTGAGATGGCGATGCGGAGCCGAGATACTGCGAGCCGGCGAACCAATGGATGCGCTGCACGCCTGGCGCGGTCTTGGCGCGCAGCGGGATCGAGCTTTTCTCCGGATCGCGTGGCTGCAGGACGTAGGTAAGCGGAGCTTGCGGCGAAATGATCTGCGGTGGCTTGGCCGCGACGAGATTGCCTTCTCCCGATGCCCATTCCGGCGGCGATTGGCGTGGAAGACCGGCGCGGCGGAATTGCTCAAGGCGATGCGCTGGCCAGAACTCTCGAACTGCCAGTCGTCCCGCCGGATTGCCCGGCGAAACGCGCAGGCCCTGATCGTTCAAGTAGACTTCGCGATGGACGTCGCAGACGGAGATCGGCGAGACGCCGGCAATGAACGGCGCCATCCGCGTGTGAGGACAGCACGGGGCGGCGACCATTCCCGACTCGCTGCATAAACGCGTGGCGACGACTTCCGCCGGCTGTGGTCGGGGCGCGGGGTTGGGCAGCGCCAGGCGAGTGACCATATCGAAGAGGAGCGGGGCGGCGGTGTCGCGCGCGAAGAGACCTGGCATCGGCTTTCCGTCGAAGTGTCCGATCCAGACACAAAGGACATGGTCGCCGAACACGCCGCAGGCCCAGGCGTCGCGAAACCCGTGCGATGTGCCTGTTTTCCACGCTAGACCACGCGGGGCATTGGCAGCTCCCCCGCGGAGCGCCTCGAGTGTGAGACTGCAGGCAGCGGGGGAGAGGAGGCGGGGTGTTGCGTCCGCCTCTTTTGCCGACTGAACAAATCGCAACGGTTGCGCGGAGCCGTCCGATGCGAGCGCTGCGTATAGAACGGCCAATTCCTCCAACGACAATTCCGCGCCGCCGAGCGCGAGGGACAGCCCATATTCCCCGGCAGGGCGGCCGAGGCGCGCGCCGCTCGCCCGCAGGAAATAATCGAGCCCGCCATTCGGCAATTGCCCGAGCAACTCGACCGCCGGGACGTTGCGGCTGCGGCGCAGTGCCTCCGACGCGGGGATGGGACCGAGGTAAGAGCGATCGGAGTTTTCCGGGTCATACCCGCCGAACTGCCGAGGGGCGTCGTCGAGAAGCGTGGACGGATGGATCAGTCCCGCATCGAGCGCGAGGGCGTAGATAAATGGCTTCAAGGTCGAGCCGGGCGAACGGCGAGCGGTGACGGCATCAACTTGGCCGGAGATCTCGTCATCGAGAAACGCTGCCGACCCGACATACGCGCGAACTTCGCGCGTCGGCGCATGGACCAGGATTGCTCCGGCATTGCGGAGACCTCGGTCGCCCCAGC
>CBHXZU010000133.1:0-10712 GCA_966125105.1 uncultured Prosthecobacter sp. | reverse complement strand
CGGCTTTCGAGGTTTTGAAATCCTCAAAGCGATAGCTCCCGTGCAGCAAACCTTCGACCACCGCGCCCGCGTGTTCCGGCCACGCATTCAGCCGGACGTTCCATTCGAGCCTTCCTGCCTTGCGCAAGGCGAGCGCCGCCGACGCTGCTGCACGACGCAGCACATCGCTTTTCACCTGGTCGAGCGCGCCGATGCCGACATAGAGCGTGTCCGTTGCATGGTAGAGCACGCGGCTGTTCGGCTGAAGCGATAACTCCGCTTCACGAATGCCCGCTGGCAACCGGCTTCGCTCTGACGTGGTCAGAAACTCGACGGTCGTTGCGCGAGCAGCGGGCTTCGAAGCAAAAGTGATTTGCATAAAGTCGGCGCGCGTTCCGGCTGAAGGTCCGGAGGCAGCGAAATCGCTTTAGAGCTGCACAACCTGCACCGAACGGATGTCCGGCTCGGCGAGCATCTCCTTGATCACGCCTTCCGGCGGAGCGGAGTCGACATTGAGCACCGCCAGCGCGTTGCCGCCGGCCTCGTTGCGGCCGAGGCTCATGCTGGCAATGTTCACGCCGTGCTTGCCCATCAGCATGCCGATCCAGCCGACCATGCCGGGACGATCGCGATTCTCGTAAATGATCAGGGCGCCTTCCGGACGCGCTTCGACGAAGCGGCCATTGATCTTCACGATCCGCGCCGTGCTGCCGAAGAATGTTCCTGCGACGCTCACCCAGCCACCTTCGCCGGTCGCCGTGAGCTCGATCAGTTCCGCGAAGTCCCCGCCGGTGCTCTCGCGGCTCTCGGTGACGCGAAGCCCCAAGCGCGTGGCGAAAGCCGGTCCGTTCACTTCATTCACTTCCCCGCCGCTGGCCGTGTTCAGAAAGCCCTTGAGGATCGCGCGCGTGATCGGCGTGGTATCTTGATCGTTCAGCTTGCCGGTGTAGTTGATGTTCAGCGTGTCGCAACGTTTCGCGGCGATCTGGCTGAGAAAGGCGCCGAGCTTTGCGCCGAGGCCAATGTGCGGCCCGATGATCGTGAGCGTCTTCGCATCCACGCTCGGCATGTTCACCGCGTTGCGCACCTCGCCGCTGAGGAGCATGGCGCGGATTTGTTGCGCGACTTCGATACCCACGTTTTCCTGCGCTTCGGCAGTGCTGGCGCCAAGGTGCGGCGTCAGCACCACGTTCGGAACCGAACGGAGCGGGTTGTCGGCGGCCGGCGGCTCGACTTCGAAAACGTCCACCGCAGCGGCAGCCACTTGCTTGCTCTTGAGCGCATCCGCGAGCGCCTTCTCATCGATCAGTCCGCCGCGGGCGCAGTTGATGATGCGCACGCCCTTCTTCGTCTTCGCGAGGCGCTCCGCATTCAGCATGTTCTTCGTCTCATCCGTCAGCGGCATGTGCATCGTGATGTAGTCGGCGAACGGAAGGATGTCCTCCAGGCGCTCGACCAACTCCACCTGCATGGCGCGGGCGCGGCTGGCAGAAAGGTACGGATCGTAGGCATGCACGCGCATGCCGAAGGCGATCGCGCGGCGGGCGATCTCGGTGCCGATTCGGCCCATGCCGAGAATTGCGAGCGTTTTGCCGTACAGCTCCACGCCTTCGAAATTCTTCCGGTCCCACTTGCCCGCCTTCATCGAGGCATCGGCCTGGGCGATATTGCGGGAGATCGCCATGAGCAGGCTGAAGGCGTGCTCTGCAGTGGAAATCGTGTTTCCCCCGGGAGTATTCATCACCACCACGCCGCGCTTGGTTGCCGCTTCGACGTCCACGTTGTCCACGCCGACTCCGGCGCGACCAACGACCTTCAGGCGCTTCGCCGCGTCGATAACCTTCGCATTCACCTTCGTTTGCGAGCGCACCACCAAACCATCGAACTCGCCGATGATCTCCAGAAGCTGTTCTTCTTTCAGGCCGGTCTTCACGACCACTTCCAGCAGATCGCCTTCCTGCAACTCCGACACACCACGCTCGCTGACAGGATCCGCCACTAGGACTTTGGGTTTGCTCATGTTTGCTTAAGGAAAAAGAGCGCGCAGTCTGCGCGTCAAAACGGGAAGGGCAAATCGAAAGTGAAAGAGCCTCTTCGGCTAACCCTGAGGCGCGAGCGTCCCCGTATGCTCGCGAGTCCTCTCTCCGACGCGATTGGAATGCATTTCGATTTGCCTGAGCAATTCCTCAAAATTAATCGGTTTCACCAAGTGCGCCGCGAACCCCGCGCGGTGACTGCGCCGGACGTCCTCCTCGCTGCCAAACCCGCTCAGCGCGATGCCGCACATCTTACCGCCCTGCCCGAGTTCCTCCATGATTTCGTGCCCCGAGCCATCCGGAAGCCCGATATCGCTGATCAAAACGTCGAACTGGCTGGCATGTCCCGCCTCCAGCGCCGTGGCCTTTGTCCCCACGCGCTCGACATAATACCCTCTGGATCTCAGCAACCGTTCCATCACGACGGCGGTGTCCGCATGATCCTCCACGAGCAGCACGCGCTTCTCGAATCCGGCACTGCTCTTTCCATTCGTCGCCTCAGGCGTCGGGCGCAAATCGACCCCTGCTGGAATCTCGCAAGTCGGCAACTCGACCCGGAAACTGGCTCCCTGCCCCAGTCCAGCGCTGTAGACCGAAATGCGGCCGTGATGCGCCTCAACGAGCGCCTTCGAGATCGCGAGTCCGAGACCCAAGCCGCGCCGCTCGTCCGCGGATCGCCTCTGACCCTGCTCGAAAGGCGTGAAAAGCCGCGGAGCAAGTTCCGCACTGATCCCGCGCCCATAATCTTGCACCTCCACATGGACCTGCCCGGGTTCGGAGGTGGCAGCCCTTACGACGATGCGCCCTCCTTGATTCGAAAACTTGCATGCGTTGCTCAACAGGTTCCAGAAAACCTGCTGGATCCGCACCGGATCACCCCACACGTGAGCGCCATCAGCCTTCAGATCAAGTTCCACCGTTAATCCCTTCGCGGCAGTCTCCGCGGGCGAGCAAATGACGAGGGTCTTCTCGAGCAGCGAGTGGAGGTCGATGAGTTCATGCCGCAACTCCAACTTCCCCTTCTCCACCCGCGTGAGATCGAGCAGGTCGTCTATGAGCCGCGTCTCGAGCGCGATGTTCCGACGCACCATCAGGAGGTCGTCCTTGGCAGATTCTGAGAGATCGGGCCGGTGCAGGAGATGATCGACGAGCGGCACTACAGGAGCGAGTGGGGTTCGCAGTTCGTGGGACAAGGTCGCCAGGAAATGATCCTTCGCCCGGCTGGCACCTTCCGCAGCTTCCTTGGCGATCCGCAATTCGGCTTCCGCCTTTTTCTGCTCAGATAAATCGAGAACGAACCAGAGCAGATCCTCGCGGAAACCAGGCGCAGCCTGCCCGGAGATCAGCACCGGCACGCGAGTGCCGTCGCGGCGCATGCATGCCCTCTCGAAGGAAACCGCCCGCTTTCCTTGCATGTCGTCACGCAATGAAAATGGCACCTGGTCCAAATCAATCGCGAGCCAATCCACGATTTCATCCGGATCGGATCCACGTTCCCCGCCGGTGATTTGGTAAAATGCATCATTTGCCTCGAGGATCCGCCCGGCCGGATCGGCGCGGACAATTCCCACGCCGCTCGCGGTCGCCGCATCGACGATCCCGCGCAGGTGCGCCTCCTTTCGCTCGATGCGAGCGAGAATCTCCCGCCGCTCGGTCACATCCACGTTCACCCCGACCATGCGCACCGGAATTCCCGCGCCCTCGTAGAAAAAGCGCGCGGCTCCCTCTATCGAGCGAATGGCACCGTCCGGCCGAACAATCCGGAACTCGAATTGAATTTCAGGATCGCGCCGATCCATGGCCACCTTGATCACCTCCTGGATGCGCTTCAGTTCCGCCGGGTGCACGCGCTCCTCCCACCCTTCGATGCGGCCGATGAAAGTTCCCGGTTCGAGGCCAAAGATCCGGTGCTCCTCGTCGTTCCAAATGACTTTGCCGGTTTGCACCTGCCAATCGAATACCCCGATGTGTCCCGCGCGCTGCGCAAGATTTAGGCGCTCGATCGAATATGCCAGCGCCTCCTCGGTGCACTTGGCCGCGGTGATATCGAGATACACGCCGTCCCACATGACGTCGCCGTTCGGCAGCGCGCGCGGTGCGGAGCGGATGTGCGCCCAGCGCCACTCCCCCGTACCGCGGTGCAGAGATCGCGCGACGACGTCGAACTCCCCAAACTTGCGCAAGCAATCCTCCTCTTTTGCCGCAATCATCGCCAGATCGTCCGGATGCAGGAGCGAATAAATGGACTTCGCATCCGCCAGCGCTTCATCGGCCGACACGCCCGTAATCCGCTCGATCCCCGCGCTGAAGAAGAGAAACTTTCGATAGCCATCCGCTCGCGCGACCAATTGGTAAAGGAACCCCTCAGGGAGATTGTCGCCGATTTGGCGCAGCTGCGATTCCCGGTCCTGAAGTTCGCGCTCTGCCCGCTTGCGCTCGGTAATGTCAACCACTGCGGAGAAAACCATGCGCGGCTTTCCGCTCGAAGACCGGACCACGCGCGCGCTGACGTAGGCCCACAGCAACTCCCCGTCTTTGCGCAGGCACCGCTTTTCCATCGCGTGCTCGATCCCGCCATCTTCCACCACTTTCAAAAATGCCGCGCGATCTCGCTCGCGGTCCTCCGCGTGAGTCAAATCGGAGAAGGTCTTTCCGACCAACTCCTCCTCCGCGAACCCGAGCATGTCGCAGAACTTTTGATTCACGCGGAGAAGCCGTCCGCTCTGAGGATCCGACTGAACCATTCCGACCGCGGCGTAATCAAACACTGCCAGGAAATCGCAACGCGTGTCCTGCAGCGCCGCCGAAGCACTCTCCCGCGCAATCGCCTCGTCACGCGCCCTCGCCTGCAACTCGGCCGCTCTCCGGGCACTCGCCAGCGCCCGCCTGCGGAGTTGCTGGATCACACCCACGCCGATGCTGACCAGGATGGTGGCGATAAGGAACAGGCACAAACGTGCCAAATCTGCCGGACGCTCGATACGCATGGTCCCGCGTGGCGGCATGAACAGATAAACCGCAAGCAACGCGCTTAACACCGACGCCAGGATCCCGGGACCGAAGCCGCCGACCGCCGCAACGATAATCGTGGAAACTGCGAACAGCGCCAGCGGCACCTCGAATCCGAGCCACGGCATGAGGAACTCGCGTAGCCCCGCGGCAAGCGCAGTGGCAACGACAGCCAGCAGATAGTATCTCCACTTGGGGACTCGCGGGAATGAGTGCATCTGCGGGCCCGCATCGATGCATATCCGGGATTGAGAGGCAAGAGGGCCTTCAAGAGCCTCGACTGCCCTTAGGGGCAGAAACTTACGCGCATCCACTCGAATCGCGCTCAGCGCATTCGCCGCGAGGAAGCGGCCGAAACAGCCATTTCCCGCCGTCACGCGATCCCCGTATGCGCGCTGCGCAATTCTTCAAAACCTCTCGCTCTCATGAAAAAGCTCTTCACTTCAGAAGCCGTGGCGGATGATGGACGTTCCGGCAGCGTCAAAAGCGCGGACGGCCTGTTCAGTGTCACGCTGGGCAATCCGCTCAAGCCCGGCTCCGAAAAGCGCGGACCGAATCCGGAGACCCTCTTCGCCGGCGCTTATTCCGCGTGCTACCACGGTGCGCTGCTCAACGCCGCAGAGCGGCTCGGAGTGAAAGCCGAGGGCTCCACGGTCCGCGCCCTCGTGAGCCTGAACGAGGACGACCAGGGCGGATATTCTCTTTCCGTGGAACTGCATGCCAGCATCCCTGGAGTGGACCGCGCAAAGACCAGGGAAGTCATGGAAGCCGCGCACAAGACTTGCCCCTACTCGAAGGCGTTGCGTGGCGATGCCCCAGTCACCTTGGTCGCGGATTGAGCAAGCTCTGACGCTCGCCGCATCCCCGTTGCGTCTTTAATTGGCAGATCTTTGAGGAATCCCCCTGCGAGCCCGCGGTCGCGCACTCGAGCGGCGACACGCCTGCAGCCATTTGGAGCAAATGCTCCGCAACGTGGGACTTCCTCCACAGAATTCGCTAATTCGCGCGGCTGCAACGACAGGTCTTGCACCTCAACTTTTTGGTTTTGCGGTGCATTTTTTCGGTCTTGCAGCCGCACCTTTTGGTCGTGCAGATGATTTTTTAGGTCTTGCAGGCGAGTTGGCAGGTTTTACAGCCGCATCGTTCACTCTCGCGCGTGATTTTTTGCTTCGCGCGGCTGCGCAATTCGAAATTGCAGGCGCGCGGGCGCCAGCCGACGACGCGCGGATGCCAGCCGACAGCGTGCAGTCGCTCCCCGACGACGTGCAGTCGCTCCCCGACGACGCGCGGTCACTCCCCCACGACGCGCGGTCACTCCCCGACAGCTCGCGGATACTCCCCGACAGCGCGCGGATCCGTCCCGACCGTGTGCGGATCGCTCTCGCCTGCGCGCAAACTCGCCCCGAGCACGCGCGGATCGGCCGCGCGGGACGGCGCATCGCTTCTGGGCATGTGCAAAAAGCGATCGCAGGCGCGGTCGACGCCCGGGCGCATATCCAGATTTCCTCAGCTTGCGGAGGTTTGGTTGACCTCGCATCGTCGCGATTCATGTGCCGCATTGCCCTACAACGCATTTTGATCGTGGCGTTGCTGTGCATTTGCTTGAGGGCTTTCGGCGATGAAACACCACTGACCGAATGTTCGGCGATCCGTGCACTTCCGCGTGAGGCAGCTGCGCAAGGACGTCCGGTTCGGATCAAAGGCGTCGTTACGTTTGCCTACCGGAAAAAGAACGGCGGGATGGTGGTGCAAAATGGGAATACGGGGATCTATATCGATACCCTGCGTGAACTGATTCCGCCCGATGCAAAGTGGCCGGACTGGCTGGAGCGCGGCACATTGATCGAACTGACGGGCGTGACGGGCGCAGGACATTTCGCGCCCGTGATTTATCCGCAGCTCATCCAGGTGCTTGGCGTCGCGCCGCTCCCGGAACCGACCCTGGTCAGCATCTCCGATCTGCTGGACGGCCGATGGGACTGCCAACGGGTGAGACTGCGCGGAACGGTGCAATCGGCCGATGAAATCTCGTATGAGACAGAGCGCGTTCGGCTCGAGATCGCGGCACTCGGCGGACGAATCACCGCCAACGTGATGGAACCTCTGCCGGAGTTGGCCCGATTAGTGGACGCGGAGGTCGAGATGGACGGTGTCATGTTCACCTTCTTCAACAACCGCGGAGAATTGGTCGGGGCCCGGGTGCAGTTGATGCATGCGACGGACGCGCGCGTTCTGAAGCCGGGACCGGAAGACCCCTTCGCCGCGCCGGAACTGCAGCTCTCCACGCTAAGACCCTTTTCACCGGAGGGACTAACCTTCCATCGGCGCCGCTGCTCAGGGACGGTGACACTCGCGCGGCCCGGAGAGTTTTTCTATATGCAAGAAGGCGGCCGCGGCGTGCGGGTGGAAACGCGCGACCCCATGCCGTTGGCTCCGGGCGACCGCGTCGAAGTTTCGGGTTTCGTCGAGGTCGCGGAGCACTTCGGCAAACTACGCGAGGCCGTGGTCCGCAAAATCGGTGTGGCCCCTCGCCCGGAACCGAGACCAATCGATCGTCACAGCGTCCTGGGCAGCGATCTCATCGGCACGGTGACTGATGCGGACGATGTGGACGGCTTGTATGGCACGCTGACCGGACGGCTGGAGAAAGTGGATTCCTTCGATGTCGAAGGACCGCGATTGCTGGTGCAGAGCGAGGGGCGCCTCGTCTCGGCCGCGCTTCCGAAGAGCACGCCCCAGGGAGTGCTCACGCGTTTTGAGCCCGGCAGCGAGGTTCGCATCAATGGCGTAATCCGTGTTGAACTGGCGTCCGGTTGGCCGGCGCAGGACTTTCCCCGCCCGGTCAATTTCCGACTCTTCGTAAACGCGCCGGAGGACGTGGTGATTGCACGCGCCGCACCGTGGTGGACTCCGCAGCGCCTCTGGCTCCTGCTCGGCGGAATCTGCGCAGTGCTGGCCGCGACGCTCGCCTGGAACTGGCTGCTGCGCCGGCGTGTCGAGCAACGCAGCACCCAACTCGCGCAAGAAATGCGCGCGCGGCGTGAAGCCGAGGTGGAGTTCGACGCGACGCTGCGCGAGCGAGAGCGCCTCGCCGCGGATTTGCATGATACGCTGGAGCAATCGCTCACCGGCATGGCGCTGCAACTCGAGGCGACGGAGGCGCTGCACGACGAAGCGCCCGCGCGGAGTGCCCAGCATCTCAGCCTTGCCCGGCAACTCCTCACACGCAGCCGCGAAGAGATGCGCCGCTCCGTCTGGAACCTGCGCTCGCAGGCGCTGGAAAACTGCACCCTCCCCGAAGCGTTGCGCGACATTGCGGCGAAGCTGGCCGAGGGGCGGCCGCTGCGCATCGAAGTCGGGAGCGAAGGCCCGGTTCGACCGCTGCCCGATGTCATTGCGGGGAACCTGTTGCTCTTCGCGCGCGAAGCTTTGACGAATGCGATCAAGCATGGCGCGGCGCGTCACATCGGGGCGCAAGTTTCGTTCCGCGAGGCGGAGGTGGAGGTGACCGTGAAAGACGACGGCCGCGGGTTCGATACGAGCGATTATCCTGGTCCGTCCGATGGGCATTTCGGACTGCAAGGCATGCGCGAGCGGATGAAGCGACTTACTGGGACGCTTACGATCACCAGTGCCGTGGGACAAGGCACGACGGTTTCTGCGATTGTGCCGGTGGAAGGCTGAGTCCTGTTCAACCCGAGAACTCCTTTTATTCGATGCAGATGCCGAGCTGGGGCTCGGCGTTCCCAGGTGAGCAGCTCGCCTGCGTTCGTTCTTCGACCCGCCGCAGGCACACCCTGAAAACATGGATGTTGGATGTTGAGCCGAGTCTAAAACGCCCGCCATTCACTCGAATGGCCCCCGAGGCGTGATGTTGAATGTTGGATGTTGACGCCTCCGAGGTAAGCACGCGCGCCATTCATCCTCGTATTATCCAGTTCAAAAACCTCCCCCCCGCGTCCCTTCAAATCACGTCGTCCCAACCTGCAGCAGCCCTCTCTGAAACCCATTCGCCACCGCCTCCGCGCGATCCGCCGCCTCGAGCTTGGCGAGGATGGCTTTCACGTGAGCTTTGGCCGTGTGCTCGCTGACGCCGAGGCCGAGGCCGATGTCTCGATTCGAGAGCCCGCGGCGCAGGTAATCGAGCACTTCCAACTCGCGCGGCGAAAGCGATCGGCGTTGCGCGCGCTCCACCAATCGCGCCTCCAGCGGCGCGGGCACAGCGCGCCCTCCAGCGTGCACGCGGCGAATCGCGTCGGCGAGCTCCGCGCGTTGCGCGGTCTTGAGCAGGTAACCCGCGGCTCCGGCCTCGATGGCCTGGAAGATATCCTCCTCCAATTCCGACGTGGTAAGCATGATCACCCGCGCGTCGGGCGATGCCGCGCGGATGCTGCGCAGCGCCTCTAGGCCACTCGCGCCGGGCATCCGCAGGTCCAGCAGAGTGATTTCCGGGGCGACAGCGCGAAATTGCGCAAGCGCGCTTTCCGCATCCTCGGCTTCGCCGGCGATCACGAAATCAGGCTCCAATGCGAGCACGGCCGCGAGACCCATGCGCACGACGAGGTGATCGTCCACCAAGAGCAAACGGATAGGTTTCTTCGCGGCCATCGCAGCCAAAAGTCCCTCGTGAGTCACGCGTATGCAAGCGCTCCGGAATAGCTCGTTCGGGTAATAGCGGCTGCGGGTGGGTCCCCATAGCGTCCCGCCGCCTTATGAGCCTCTCCTCTCTTTCCCTTTCACGTTCTTCGTCGTCTGCGAGTGCGCCGCGCTTTGCTCGCGCGATGGCCGCGGGTTTGAGCGCGCGCTCGGCATTCGGCTCCATGCTTCTGCTGCTCTCCTGCGCCGCAGTCCAGCAGGCCTCGGCCACGATCCTCTACTGGGACGGCAACAGCACGACCGCGGGAGCCGGCAATACGACCGCATTGCTGAACCGGGAATGGGGCACCTTCCCCGCGTGGAATAGCGACGCCGCCGGCGTGACCGATACCTTCACCGCGCTGACCACAGCCGCGGATGACCTGTTCTTCGTCGCTGCACCGAGCGCATCGAGCGGCAATGTCGCCTTCAATCCCACGGTCTCCGGCGCGCAAGTGGCGAACAGCATCACTTTCCAGCAGGCCGGCGCCGCGACTTTGAACGGCGGCACGTCGATCACCCTGAGCTCCGCCACGAGCTTAAACTTCATCAGCGGCACGGGCGCGAACGTCATCGGCACGCCGCTGATCCTGGGCGCGAGCACCGCTTTCACCAATAACGATAACAGCCTGCAGACGATCAGCGGCGGCATCACGGGCAACTTCGACCTGACGCTCAAGGGCGAAAGCACCGGTGGCTTCACGCTCTCGACGGGAAGCGTGAATCACCAGGGCGCGATCCTCAATTCCGGCGCCGGCACAAATACCACGACGATCAGCGCAGTCATCGGCGCGAATGTCACCGGCATCACCCAAAACAGCGCCACATCCCTGTTCGTGGTCTCGGGAGCGAATACAACCTACGCCGGCCCAACCACTCTGGCCAATGGCACACTGCGCGGAACAAACACCGCGACGACGAATGTGCTCAATGCCTTCGGCACCGGCAACCTGGCGCTCAATGGCGGCACGTTGCAACTCAAGGCGAACGGCTCGGGCCGCTCGCAAACGATCGTGGCGGGAAACGCGGTGACCATCGGGTCGAACCCCGTGA
>CBHXZU010000132.1:0-10768 GCA_966125105.1 uncultured Prosthecobacter sp. | reverse complement strand
AGAGTTGGGGAACCACAGTGCACGCATGATCCGTTCCTTGCTCACGGTGGCTTTGGTTTGGTGGTCGCTCCTGCTCGGGCAGACGCGGGCCGGGGATCTCGACCAATGTAAACAGCTCATCGTTTCCGTCGCGCCGGACTGGGATTCCTCCAGCGGATTGCTTCAGCGCTTCGATCGTGATGGTCGCGGATGGAAGGCGGTCGGCGAACCGTGGCGCGTGCTCTACGGAAAGAACGGCCTCGCGTGGGGCCTCGGCGTCCGCGGGCAGGAACAAGCCGGCGCCAAAAAGGTGGAGCGCGACAAGCGAGCGCCTGCGGGGCTTTTCAAAATCGGCACGATCTACACTTACGACGACGCCCTGCCCGCCGGGTCCAGCTTCCCTTTCCACACCGTCACCACGGCGGATGCCTGGATCGATGATGTGAACCACCCCCAATACAATCAGCACGTCACGATCGATCCGGCGAATCCGCCTACGTGGTTTGCGAAGCAAAAGATGCGGCACAACGATTTCGCCTACCGCTGGCTCGTCGAGATTCGCCACAACTCGGACCCGCCACATCCGGGCATGGGCAGCGCCATTTTCTTCCACATCCGCCGCGGCCCGCAGAAACCGAGCGCGGGATGCACGACCATGGCGGAATCCGACCTGGTTAAAATGATCCGCTGGATGCGAGGCGACGCCCGTCCCCACTATGCCCTTTTGCCGAAGAGTGAATACGCGCGTCTCTGGAAGACTTGGGATCTTCCCTCGCCAGACGCCGCGGCTGCGCTCCTGCAATAGCGCGGCGGGGGGGCCAGTCACGAGGGCGCCGAAGAATTGGTTCGGCGAAACTCCTCCTCCGGCGCTGTAATCCAGCATGATTCGGCTACTCTCCTTCTTCTGCTGGCTGGCCGTCGTGGTATCTGCCGGCGCCGCGGAAAAGCTCAATGTCCTGTTCATTTCGGTCGACGACATGAACAACGACCTCGGCTGTTACGGGCATCCAATCGTCAAATCGCCGAATATCGATCGCCTCGCCGCTCGCGGCACGCGCTTCGACCGCGCCTATTGCCAGTTTCCACTCTGCTCGCCAAGCCGCTCTTCGCTCATGACCGGGCTGCGCCCTGACACCACGAAGGTCTATGATCTGAAGAAGCATTTCCGCGAGACGCTGCCGGAGGTGGTCACTTTGTCGCAGGCGTTCGCTGCCGCGGGCTACAAGACCGCGCGCGTCGGAAAGATCTACCACTACGGAAATCCGGGCGACATCGGCACGAATGGCCTCGACGATGCTCCATCCTGGCAGACGCGAATCAATCCCCGCGGACGTGACAAGGACGAGGAGAAGCTAATCACCAACTACACGCCAAAGCGCGGTCTCGGCAGCTCGCTGAGTTTTCATTCCGCAGCAGGGACGGACGAAGAGCAGACCGACGGCATCGTCGCGACGGAGGCGATCAAGCTGATGGAGCAGCACAAAAGCAAGAATGAGCCGTTCTTCCTCGCCACCGGCTTCTATCGCCCTCACTGCCCATATGTGGCGCCGAGCAAATACTTCGACATGTATCCCCTGGAAAAGGTGCCACTCTGGAAGAACGAGTTCCCAGAAAAGCAAACCGCGCCGGTTCCCGCATTCGGATCCACCGCTCCGTGGCCATGGTTTGGCGCGACGGCCGAGCAACTCCGCGAAGCGCAACGGGCGTATTGGGCGACGATCTCCTTTGTGGATGCCCAAGTCGGGCGCCTGCTGGACGCCGTCGAGCGCTTGGGTATCGCAGATAGCACCGTGATCGTTTTCTGGAGCGATCATGGCTACCACTTCGGTGAACACGGCCTGGTGATGAAGATGAGCTTGTTTGAAAACAGCGCGAGGGTCCCGCTCATCATTTCTGCGCCCGGCCAGAAGAGTCGAGGAGCGGTGTCAAAGCGCACAGTCGAACTGCTCGACCTTTATCCCACCCTCACGGATCTGTGCGGCGTGCCCGCTCCCGGGAATCTCCATGGCAAAACGTTGCGCGCCCTGCTCGATGATCCGAATGCCGAGTGGAATAAGTGGGCAATCACCCAGGTGCAACGCGCGCGAGGAGCCCAAGGCTACAGCATCCGCACTGAACGCTATCGTTTCACCCAGTGGCCGAACGGCACACGCGAACTTTACGACTACGATTCTGATCCCAAGGAATCGAAGAACCTGGCTGAGGACCCTGCCAATGCTGCGCTCGTGAAGGAACTCGCTGATAAGCTGCCGTTGCCAAAACCGTAAAAGGTCCGTGGAGAAAAGCGCAGAAAGCGGGCAGTAAAGCCGGTCACGAAAAGCCGGTCATCCTGAGGGAGCCTACGCGACTGAAGGACCCCGAGCCACTCGCGACAAATCCGTCGCCGGGAAGAGAGCCTGCAAAGCATAGCGCACTTATGTGAGCCGGCTCACCCAAGGAGCAGCGATAAGCGCGAACCGCTTCGGCTTGCTCTGACTGTCTCTGAGCGGTGGCAGGGCGCCTTTTGTACGTAAAAACGCGTCCCCCAACTCCCTCTCCGGCGCATTTTCAACGAGGGACATCTCCTTTTTTGCCTCCTTCACTCCGGGACGAAGGCGCGCGCGCTCCGCCGTGCGCCGAATGCCCGCCGTCCAGCTGCGGCCAGACCACCCTTTGGATCTTCGGTCCGCGCCTTAATGATTGCTTCCGGCCGCGCTGCTTCTTGGCGGCGTTCATGTTATCGACGAGGTTCGGATACTTTCGACCCGCCCGACGCGCGCTCGCTTTGGCGTCTTTGCGGCTCTTGCTGGAAAGCTTGGTGTGCCGGCTCGATTTCGGAGCGGGCTTCTTCCACGGCTCCCTGGTGCGCTTCATGCCAAGTGCTTCGCGCGATTGAATCCGCTTGCGCGTGCCTGCGGGAAATCCGCGAGGGACTACGTACTTTCCGCAACCGGAAAGCCGTAGTTACCAACGGCCGGCCGGCACTGACACTGCATCGCAAGGCAGCAAGCGAGTAGCTGCCCGGCGCGCTGCGCGGACCTCCTCGTGGATCACACATGAACCACACCAAACATTCCAAACCTGGCCAACGGCCTCAGACCGTTGGCAGCGCGGTCAAGCGACTCACTCGGATCGCACCGCGATTCGTTCAATCCCGGCCAGCCTCGCTCTTGCGCAATGTCTGATCATCTCGATTACATCATCTTCGCCGCGGCTGCGCTGGCCACTTTTGCAATTCTCCAGGTCATTGTGTGGTCCGGCCGTCCCAAGTTGCTCCATTTCGGCATTACCGCCGGCGTGGTCCTGGCCATCTTGACCGGTGGATGGTTCTTCGTGGACTCCGCCGGAAAGAAGGAGCGTAAGCAGATCGAGCAGATGCTTTGCGGTTTCGGGCCGACATATGCCGCCGAGATGGAGCGGATGGGACATGCGCACCTCGAAGCGTCGACGCCCGCCGACGACCCGCGCTATCTCGCGATGATCGAAGCGGAAAAACGCTGGTTGAAAGCAAATCCAAGCGTCGCCGATATCTACACTTTCAAGAAGCGTTCGGACGGAAAGATCGTGCTCTTTGTCGACTCCGAGACGGATTACGACCACGACGGAAAAATCGAGGGCGAACGGGAAGAAAGAACGGTCCTGGGCGAAGTCTACGAAGAGGCCACGCCCACGCTATTCGCCGCCTTCGAAGGCCAGGGAGGCTTCGACCCGGAAATCGTAAAGGATCGTTGGGGCGAGTGGGTGAGCGCGGTTACGCCATTGCGGGATGCTGCCGGCAAGATTGATGGCGTACTCGGGATTGATTTTGAGGCGAGCAAATGGGGCTCGGCCATCAGCGCCAGCCGTCGCAATGCCATCGGCTATGTCGGGTTGATTGTCATCATCGCGAGCGTCGCTGGAGCGGTGACAAGCCTCTTTAGCCGTTCACTGTCCCGCTCTCGCCTTGCCGAGGCACAACTCAAGCGAGCGAAGGAGATGGCGGAGGCTGCGAGTCGCTCGAAGAGCGAGTTTCTCGCGAACATGAGCCATGAGATCCGCACGCCCATGAATGGAATCATCGGCATGACCGATCTCGTCCTCGAGACGAAACTCGATCGGGAACAACGCGAATACCTCTCGATGGCGAAGACCTCCGCGCACGCGCTGCTTCGCCTGATCAACGACATCCTGGACTTCTCCAAGATTGAGGCCGGCAAACTGGAGTTGGAGAACATCCCGTTCAGCTTGCGCGAGTGCATCGGCAAAACGATGAAGCCACTCGGCTTGCGCGCCGATCAAAAGGGATTGGAGCTCACCGCCGAGATCCATCCGGACGTGCCCGACCATGTCCTCGGCGATCCCACAAGGCTCCGCCAGATCCTGATCAATCTTACGGACAACGCGATCAAGTTTACCTCCAAGGGGGACGTCATGGTGAAAGCGGTGATGGTGGCAAGCGGTTCAAATCAAAGTTGCCTGCATTTCTCAGTGACGGATACCGGCATCGGCATCCCGGCTGCCAAACAGGCGCTCATCTTCGAAGCATTTGAGCAGGCCGATGGAACGACAACCCGGAACTACGGTGGCACCGGCCTGGGTTTGGCGATCGCTTCTCAACTCGTCCAGGCCATGGGCGGGCGCATCTGGGTCGAGAGCACGGTAGGCGAGGGCACGACATTCCACTTCACGGCGCAAATGTCCTCGATGGAAGCGCCTGCTCCCGAGACCAAGCTCGCGGACCCGCGCCAACTCGAAGGCTTGCGCGTGCTCGTCGTGGACGACAACGCGGTGAACCGCCGAATCCTGCGCGACATGCTCGCAAACTGGCGCATGCAGCCTTCCGTCGTCGCTTCCGGCGCGTCCGCTCTCAATGAGATGCTGCGCGCGGCGCGAGACGGCGCGCCGTTCCCGCTGGTCATTCTCGATGGCATGATGCCGGAGATGGATGGCTTCATGGTCGCGGAAAAGATCCGCGAACATGCGGAACTCTCCGGAGCAACCGTGATGATGCTCTCTTCGGCAATGCCGAATGGCGCTGCGACCCGTTGCGAGACCCTCGGCGTCGCGAGTTACCTGATGAAGCCGGTCAATCAATCCGAGTTGCTCGACGCCATTCTGATTGCCGTCGGAGAGAGTCCGATTCTTCCGCAAATGGCGGAAGAACCGCCAGCCGCCCCAAGTTCGTCCGGCCTGCGCATCCTTCTCGCAGAGGACAATGTGATCAATCGCGCGCTCGCCGCTGGCATCCTGGAAAAATGGGGTCACACCCTCGTGCACGCAGCTAACGGGCTCGAAGCGATTAAGGCTCTGGAAGCCGAAGGTTTCGACCTCATCCTGATGGACGTGCAGATGCCGGAGATGGATGGCTTTGAGGCCACACGTCGCATTCGCGAAATGGAGCGCGGCAGCGGATGGCATACCCCGATTGTGGCGATGACCGCCCACGCCATGGCTGGCGATCGTGAACGCTGCCTTGCAGCGGGAATGGATGACTACATTTCCAAGCCGCTCCACAAGACGGAGCTCTTTGATCTCATCCGACGCATCACCGAATTGCGCGGCGCCGGCTGCGCGCCGGTCGCTCCTCTCGCGGCGGCCACCGATGCCGCGCCGCCTGCGGAAACGAAGCCGCTCCCGATCTATAACCGCGACGAGTTGCTTGATCAGCTCGATGGCGACGAGGCCCTGATGAAGAAACTCATCCACATCTTCCACGAGGACACGCCGCGGCTTCTTGATGATGTGCGCGCATCCATCACGCAGCGAAACGGCATGGGCCTCGCCCGTTCCGCGCACGCGCTGCTGAGCTCGCTGGGCATGTTTGGCGCGCGCCATGCGCTGCAACTCACGGAACAACTCGAAAACCAAGGCCGACAACAAGATTATGAACACACCGAACGAACCTTCAGCGCCCTTGAAGATGCCACCGCTGAAATTCACGCTGCCCTGTCCGCTCTCGCTGCCGCCTGATCCGATGCCCGGCGCGGGCAAGGGCGCCGAGCCTAAGACGCGCATTCTCGTCGCGGAAGATGATCCGATCTCGCGCGAGGTCATCTGCTCGCGGCTGGAGAAGTGGGGCTTTAGCGTCGTGGTGACCACCAACGGCACCGATGCGATGATGGAGCTCCGGAAGAAGGACGCGCCGAAGCTCGCAATCCTCGACTGGATGATGCCCGGCATGGACGGCATCGAGATTTGCCGTCGCGTGCGCGAAGGCGAGCGGATGCTCTACATCATTCTCCTCACAGCTCGCGGCAGCAAAGAAAACGTCGTGGAAGGACTCTCCGCCGGCGCAGACGACTACCTCATCAAGCCTTTCGACAAAAACGAGCTTCACGCCCGGATCCTGGTCGGATTGCGGGTGATGACGCTGCAGACGGAACTGGTCGAGCGACTGAAGGAATTGGAAGGCGCCAACGCCTTGATCAGTGATCTGAAGCGGAAACTCGTCATCTGAGTTCGCTCGCGCTTTCCAGCACGCGAAGCGGGCCGATTGCAGCGGCTGTCGTGAGTGTCGATACGCGCTTCCGGGCGTTCCTTCGCGCTTCACTCAGCCGACCGGTTGCCAGAGCTCGACGCGGTTACCTTCGGGATCGGTGATCCACGCGAACCGCCCGTATTCGTGGTCTTCGATCTTCTCGATCGTCACATCGGCTAGCCGCAGTTGCTCGAGCATTCGGTCCAAGTTTGCGACGCGGTAATTCACCATGAACCTTGCGCCGCCGGGCCCGAGGTAATCCGAGTCCGCCGGAAACGTGGCCCAAACAATCCTGGCCTGAGGATCTGGTTGGGACGGTGCACTGAACTCCGCGCATTCACCTTCCACCGGCAAACCAAGGTGATCGCGATACCACGCCGCGAGGCGCTGTGGATCACGCGCTTTGAAAAAGACGCCACCGATGCCGAGGACCTTTTCCATGGCGACCTTCTGTTACCGGCGGAAATTGAAGTCAACGCGCCGCGCGAAAAGACGTTTTCGGTTTGGCGATAAGCCGGCGTCCGACTTACACCCCCGACATGGCTCAAGAGCGCAGTCCACATCGCTCGCGCGAAAGTCTGGCCGACCGATGAAAATCGCCCTGGTGCATTACGCAACGCATCCGGTGATCGGCGGCGTCGAGAGAATCATCCGCGCACATGCGCGGCTCCTCCGGCGACACGGGCACGAGGTCACCATAATTAGCCAGCGCGGTGATGCCGATTTCACGATCGAACCCGGCGGCAAGAAGGAGCGTTATCTCCATGACCTTCGCTCCATCGTCGTGCGTCTCGATCTCGTCGTTGTGCACAATGTCATGACAATGCCCTTTGACCTGCCGCTCACCCAGGCATTGGCAGAATTGGCGCAGAACTTCAGCGGACCTCGCTGGATCGCGTGGGTGCACGACGTGGCGGCGGCAAATCCGGATTTGCAGCCCACCGCGAAGATTCTTCACCGCGCGGCGCAGGGATTCGAATACGTCGCCGTCTCCGCGCTTCGCGCCCGGCAATTTGAGGAAGTCACGAGCGTAACTGCGCAAGTGATTCCGAATGGGATCGATCCCGCGGAGATCCTTGACCTTCCGGTCGCCGTCACGACGTTTGCGGACCGACACCACCTGTTCGACGGCCGTCCGATTCTTCTCCACCCCACTCGCCTGCTGCGCCGAAAAAACGTGGAGCTTGGTCTTTCGCTTATCCAAGCGATGCGCGCAAGCGGGGCCGTCCTGCTAGTCACTGGCGCCGAAGATCCGCACAATTCGGCTTCCCTCGATTATGCTACTTGGTTGCGAGCAGAACGCGAACGGTTGGGTGTCGCCGATCGCGTGATATTCATTGGGGACGAATTGGATCTCAGCGACGAAACGGTCGCGGCGCTCTATCGGGTGGCGGACGGACTCTTCTTCCCAAGTCGCCAGGAAGGTTTCGGTCTTCCCATCCTCGAAGCTGCCCTGCACCGCATGCCATGCTTCTACGCCGACATTGTGCCGCTGACCGACCTCCTTGGTCCGAACGCGCGGAGATTCGAGCTAACTGAAGAGCCGACCGTAATTGCTGAGAAAATTCTAGAAACTCTAAAGCACGATCCATCGACTCTCGCCCGGAAACAGGCGCTCTCCTACCGATGGGATCGCATATATAAAGAACACCTGGAGCCGTTGGTGACCGGCGCGATACCGAAGACTTGATCCATCAGGACGGAGGCCGAGCATCGGCTCAGGGTCGAGCCGCTCCAGTCTGCCCAACGCGAGGACACCGTTTCCTGGATGTTGCAAAGCTTGCGGTCGCGCTTGCCTGGAAATAACCTGATCGGAATGTCAACCGCGTCTGCCGCAGCCATCGCTGCGATCGTGAATGCCAAGCATGGGGACCCGTTCTCAATCCTTGGGCGACATGGAAACAAGATTCGCGTCATGCGAACGGATGCCAAAGCAGTGACCGTCGTTGATGCGAAGGACCCGTCAAAAACCTGGCCGGCGAAACGTCTCGATCCGGCAGGCTTTTTCGAGGCAACCGTCGGCGAATCCGGGGACTACCGGCTTCGGTTCACCGCGCATAACGACCACGTGTGGGAGGACCACGACCCTTACAGCTTTGGCGTGTTGCTTGGAGAACTGGACCAGCATCTCTTCGGCGAAGGAAATCACTGGCAACTTTGGCGGGTCCTCGGAGCGCACTTGGAGGAGCACCGGGGAATCAAAGGCACCGTGTTCAGGGTCTGGGCGCCGAATGCAGAGAGGGTTTCGGTCGTGGGCGATTGGAATGGCTGGGATGGAAGGACGCACCCGATGAGGAAGCTCATCCCGCTCGGCATTTGGGAGATCTTCGTGCCGGGCGTGGCAAGCGATGCGCACTACAAGTTCGAGCTTTTCGGGCGGGATCATCATCTCCACGTGAAGAGTGACCCATTTGCTTTCCACAGTGAAACCGGGGCCAAGACCGCCTCGCGGGTCTGGAGCCTTGGGGATTACGACTGGAGCGACGATGCCTGGGTCGAGCGCCGGCGAACGACCGAGTGGCAGCGTCAGCCCGTGAGCATCTACGAAGTGCATCCCGGCTCGTGGCGCCGCAAAGAGGACAACGCGCTGCTTTCCTGGCGCGAACTCGCCCGCGAGTTGGTCGAATACGTCACCGACCTGGGCTACACGCACATCGAATTGATGGGCGTGGCGGAGTATCCATTCGACGGATCCTGGGGCTACCAAGTGACGGGGTATTTCGCGCCGACCTCCCGTTACGGCAACCCGGATGACTTCCGCTACTTTGTCGACCACTGCCACCAGCACAACATCGGCGTGATCCTCGATTGGGTGCCGGGCCATTTCCCGAAAGATGCGCATGGCCTCGCTCAGTTCGATGGCACGGCTCTCTACGAGCACGCCGATCCGCGGCAGGGCGAGCACCAGGACTGGGGCACGCTCATCTTCAACTATGGGCGCAATGAAGTGCGCAATTTCCTCATCGCGAATGCGCTCTTCTGGATGGAGGAATACCACATCGATGGCCTGCGCGTGGACGCCGTCGCCTCGATGCTCTATCTCGATTATTCACGCGAGCACGGACAGTGGATTCCAAACATGTACGGCGGTCGCGAGAATCTCGACGCGATTCACTTCCTCAAACGCTGCAACGAGGTTTGCCACGAGCGTTACCCCGGCACGATGACCATCGCGGAGGAAAGCACCGCCTGGCCTGGCGTTTCGCGCCCCACGTTCCTCGGCGGTCTCGGCTTCACCTTCAAATGGAACATGGGGTGGATGCACGACACGCTGAACTACATGTCGCTGGATCCCATCTACCGGCGGTTCCACCACGGCCAGGCGACCTTCTCGCTGGTGTATGCCTTCCACGAGCATTTCATTCTCGTGCTGAGCCACGACGAAGTGGTCCACGGCAAGGGCTCAATCGCGAGCAAGATGCCGGGCGATGAATGGCAGAAGTTCGCCAACCTGCGGCTGCTCTACGCATGGATGTGGGCGCACCCCGGCAAAAAGCTGCTCTTCATGGGCAGCGAATGGGGTCAGCATTCCGAGTGGAATCACGAGCGCGCGCTCGATTGGTGGATCCTGCAATTCCCTGTCCACTCGGGTGTGCAGAAGCTCGTGAAGCAGCTCAATTACCTCTACAAAAATGAGCCCGCGCTCTTCGACCAGGATGACACTTGGGAAGGCTTCGAGTGGATCGACCTGCACGATGCCGACAACAGCGTGCTCTGTTTCCTGCGTCGCGCCCGGCACGGAACCGCGATCGTCTTTGTATTAAATGCCACACCGGCGACGCGCATGGGCTACCGCTTGGGCGTGCCGGAATCCGGCTATTGGCGCGAGATCCTGAATACCGACAGTGCCGATTATGGCGGCGCGAATCTCGGCAACATGGGCGGCTGCACCGCGGAGCCGATCCCGTGGATGAATCGGGACCACAGCTTGAGCATTACCCTGCCGCCGCTCGCGGTTCTCGCCTTCAAGCGGGCGGAGTGACGCGTCAGCGCGATAACGCGATTTTTCCTTTGCGCTCTGAAAAGCCGCACCTAGCGTGCGCGGCTCCATCCCACCGACACCAATGAAAATCAGAAAGCATTCTGGCTTCACCCTCATCGAACTCCTCGTGGTGATCAGCATCATCGCGATCATCGCCGCGCTGGCGATGCCGGCCTTCAGCAGCTTCATGCTCAAGGGCCGCATGGCCGACCAGCTCAACAACGGCCGCCAAATCTATCTCTCGATGCGCAACTACGCCTCCGAGACCAGCCACGGCGGCGCCTTCCCGGCCTACAAGGACCCGGATGACGCCACGACGCTCGTGCAGAACTCGAACGAAGCCTTCGAAATCCTTCTGCCGCGCTACCTGG